>CANQXM010000001.1 GCA_947627835.1 uncultured Bacilli bacterium
CATAGTAAAATAGAAACAACTGAAAACTATTATATATCTAGTTCAGAGGAATCAATTAAAATAGCAAGTGAAAAATTCGAGCAAACAGTACAATCTAAAATAATTGATGAAATATCAAATTATAAATAAAAGATCATAAAATAATAAAAAATAAAATAAATTATCTATAAATACCAAATATGATATACTAATCTTAGTAAACGGATGCAAACAAAGCTTGCAAAATGTTTGCAAATGAAAAAGAGGAAAATTATTTTTAAAACTGAGAGGCACAAATGAAAATAAATTATTCGGATGAAGATGTTGTAAAAGGAGAAAAATCTATATTCTTGGCTGGGCCAACACCAAGAAATAAAGATGCACGTTCATGGAGAATAGAAGCATGCAATATTTTAGAAAATATTGGTTTTGATGGCTTAGTATATGTTCCTGAATACTCTAATTGGAAACCAAAAGAAAGTTATGTTGATCAAGCAATGTGGGAAAGAATAGCTTTAAGTGAAGCTACTACTATAGTATTTTGGATTCCACGACATTTACCAGATATGCCAGCATTTACTACTAATGTAGAATTTGGATATTGGTTACATACTGGAAAAGTAGTATATGGAAGACCTGATAATGCTGAAAAAATTAAATATTTAGATTGGCTTTATGAATTAGATTATGATAATAAACCAATAAATAATCTTCAAGAATTATTACAGTTAGCAGTCATAAAAACGAATGAAACAAAATTAAATAAAGTATTAATAAAATAACTTAAATTAATGAAGGGGGAAAAATGAAGACAGATATAGTAACAACTGAAATTATTGTAAAAGAAAATAAAATTGGATAATGCGAGTTGGGAATGTTAATTATATTTCTTTAACCAATTTAGCAAAATATGCAAATCCCAAAGATCCCTCTGGAGTAATAAGAAACTGGATGTCTAATAAGAATTCTTTTGATTATTATAGTTTATGGGAAGAAATTAATAATGAAAATTTTAATTCCGTGGAATCCCACAGAATTAAAATTGATGAAGTTCCATATAATAGATTTACTATGACTCCAAATAGATGGAAGAAAAATTTTAATGCTATTGGTATTATTCCAAGTAGTGGAAAATATAGTAAAGGTACATTTTCTCATCCAGATATTGCTTTTGAATTTGCTAGTTGATTATCACCAGAATTTAAATTGTATTTAATAACTGAATTTGAAAGATTAAAAACTAACGAAGCTTATCAATGTAAAATTGAGTGGAGTGCTACTAGACTTTTATCAAAAGTTAATTACGTAGTTCATACAGATGCAATAAAAAAATTATATGATTGAGTTGGTAAACGAATATTGAAAATTTTCTCATTTTTTAAAAACAAAATTTAAGAAGATATATAAATGGAGAAATGGATGAAAATTCAACATGTCAGAATTTCTGACAAGTTCAAAATAAAGGAAATAAAGAGACATCACTAGAAATTCCATTTTATAATTTAGACATGATAATTTCTTTAGGATATTGCATTAAATCTAAGATACTAATTTTAGAAAATAATCAAATCAAAAAATTAAATTAATTCATACAAACAAAAGGAATATTACAATATATATGGAAAAAGTGAAAAAAGAATTAGTGAAAAAATCAAAGAAATTAATAACAGCTCAATAGTAAATTTTTTCTTATGTAAAAAAGAAATTTATATTATAATATACTTGTATTAGCAAAAATACAAAGCCACAAAATCACAATGTGTAGCAATTCTGCGTAAGTCCAATTGTAGAAGACTTACGCATTTTTAATTATTCTAAAAATAAGAAAGCGAGGAAAATATGTATAAAATAAATGATTATGTAATTTATAAAAAAGACATATGTCAGATAAAAGATATCAAAAATAATAAAATGAATGGACAAGATTATTATGTTTTAATTCCAATAGAAGACAACTCATTAATCATTAACATTCCTGTAGATGATAAAATGGGATGCTTAAGAAGTATTATAAGTAAAGAGAAAGCAGAGTCCTTAATTAATAATATTTGCAACATAAAACCAATAGAAAATACAGATGAAAGATATATAGAAAAAGCATATAAAGAATTACTGCATAGTGGTACTCAAGAAGATCTAATAAAAATTATTAAAACCACCTACTTAAGAAACGCTGATAGAATTAAAAATAATAAAAAAATTAGTGATAAAGATAATAATTACTTTAATAAAGCCGAAAAGTATCTGTATAACGAGCTTTCAATTGTTTATCACATGAATTTTGAAGAAACAAAAAATTATATTATTCATAAAATAGAAGAAATCATAAAATAACTTTTTAAATGAAAACTCGCAAAATATTGTATAATAAAAATATAAGAATTCATCAAGAAAAAACATAGAATAAAAGAGGAGTTATATTAATGAGAGAAATAAAGAAAAATGCCATTTATAAACACTTTAAAGGAAATTATTATTTAATTTTGGATATTGCAACTCATTCTGAAACTCAAGAAAAATATGTAGTATATAGAAGTTTATATGGAGAGGGAGATTTATTTGTACGGCCTTTAGATATGTTTTTATCAGAAGTAGACCATCAAAAATATCCAGATATAAAACAAAAATATAGATTTGAATTGCAAGAAATCAAAAGCGCCACGAAATAGATTAAAAAATATAAGATGATAAGAGGACTAAAGATAGTTCTCTTTTTTATCATTAAGAGAGCGTAAAGACTTTTCGTAAAGTTGCCTATAAGAATAACAATGAAAATTATTTGTTATTTATCATCATATCAATTAATTTTTTTGCACAGTATTGTGGAATTGTTTTATTTAGTGTTGCAATGCCAATATATCTTGCTGGAATTTTGGGAGTAACATTTATTTCAAACAATGATTTATTCAAATCTTCTTTAATAAACTCTCGTGTGGCATAGCCGATTCCAAATCCACTTTTAACAAAATCCATAATCAAATTATAACTAACAATTTCTGCTTTTGGAACTAAGCTACTATTATTATTTTTTAAATAATTATTTAGAAAAGCCCTAGTATTTGAAGGACTTTTTTGGAAAAGCAAAGGATAGTTTTTTAATTCTTCCAACTTAATTTTGCCTTTGGTTAATTCGTAATATTCTCTATTTCCAACAAAAACATCTTGAACATCCATAACTTTTTGAATTTTTAAATCTTTTATCTCATCCATTGGCAAATTGAGTATCAGCATATCCAAATTTCCGTTTCTGAGATCTCTAATTAAGTTTTCAGTTAAAGTATTTACAATTTTTATTTCAATATTAGGATATTGCTTATGAAATAATTCTAAGTAAGGCATTAAAACATATTTGCTAACCGTAGCGCTAGCTCCAATGGATATAATTCCACAGTATAGATTTTTAATATTGGTTAGCATATTTTCGCCATTTGTAAAACTTTCAACGCCTTGCTTTACATACTTAAATAATATTTTACCCTCTTCAGTTAATATGACGCCTTTTTTAGTACGTACAAATAATGCCACATTTAACTGGGACTCCAATGATTTAATTTGCCATGAAACAGCCGGTTGAGAAATCATTAACTTATTTGCAGCTAATGATATACTCCCTTCACTCGCTACGTGATAAAAAATTTTGTAAGATTCATAATTAATATTCATATATAAACACTCCTTATATAAGACATAAATAATATATATTATATTTATACAATAGATTAAACTATAATACAATTGAAAAGAGTAAAACTCTTGATAATAAAAGAAAGGAAGATTATAATGGCAAGTCACAGTGGACTTAAATATGTATTGGAAACAAAAAAAGGATATGTAAAAAAGGATGGAAGTTTTACTAATAAAATAAATGAAGCCTTGCTTATTGATTTTTTAGAATTTGGGTTTGCAGCGAATGCAGAAGATGTTTACAAAAAATTGGGATTTAAAGATCAGGAAGTAATATTAGATGAGGTAAAATTTCATACAGTCATACCAGCATACGAAGCAAGAGATGGAATCGGAATTAAATACTATTTATTAATGGGATATGATCTTGAGAAGGCTTGTAATCAATCCGCTAGAGATTATTATGATTATAAATTATATAATGATGAAGAATGCTTAAAATATCAAAACGATTTACGAGCAAAAGTGCTTGATTATTATAAAAAATGTAAAACAATTTCTCAAGTTTTAAAAATGAACAATAAAGAATTATTTCTTTATGAAACAAATGAGGAAAAGCAGGAAATTTTAGGTGGCTTTTTAAAGTGTTATTATTCTGATATAGGAAGTGTATACAGATATTCAATACCATTAAAAAATCCACATGTTGAAAAATATTTTAATATGAACAAAGAAGATTTAAACTACTATAATTATTTTCAACAAAACGGCTTAAAGGAATATTTTTTGAATCGATTTAATAACGAAAAATTTAACTTCGGATTACATTATGATACAGAAATATTAGATATAAAATTAGACAATGATGAATTAATAATATATTTGAATGATTGGAATAATTGGAGTGATTATAAAGTTGCTAAAGCAATATGTTCGATAATAAGAGATTTTTATTTTATGAAAGAAATGCATATTACAAGAATGTTCGGAAGTTATGTAATTCTTCAAAAAATAAATGGCGAGCTAACTGCAGTAAAAGCAAATTCTGTACCAATTAAATACTGTCCGCTTATGATAAAACTTTTAAAAGAAGTAGGTGGTGAATTAGCAGAAAAATTAATAAATAGTTTAAACACAAATGATGAGAAAAAACAAACAGAATTAATGTGTCAATTAATTAATCAAGTCGTAATAAAAAGTGGATATTTTGATACTAATCGTCCTCTTAATTCATGCGAAGATAATGTATTATTTGGAGCAAGTGAAACAATATCTTCTGCTTTTAAATCAGAATTATTGGATGCGGCAGTTATAGTATCAAATAATTTGGGAACAATCATAACGACAGACAATTCCAACACCCAAGGCGCCGTTAAAAGAATGACAGGATTATTTTATACTACTCCTGCAGAATCAATAATAAAAATTGCTGAAGATGCTGGTATTATTCCCGTTTTCCCATATACCGGAGAAATAAATCAAATTCAGGGCGTAAAACAAGCAATAAACATGGGGTATAAAAGAATAGCGGTAACTTTTGCAGCTCAGGACAACGAATTTATGAATCAACTTAAAGAGTTAGAAAGCGCAGGCACAATTATTTATAAATTCGGATTATGCTCAACTGGAATTGGTAAAGAGGTAGCTCAAACAATGTTAGAAAATGCGGATATTGTATGGTCATGCGCTTCTAAAAATGTAAAAGAATACATAGAGCCAAACGCAATAGCTCAAGTAGGTATAAAAATTCCTGTATACATTATGACGAAAAAAGGCTGGGAATTAGTAAAAAATCACTTAGAATTTATGTCAAATCAACAAAAACTAAATGATATCACACTATGTAATGGCGATGAAAGAGCAATTATATTAAATCAAAATAATGATTTAAAACTGATAAAAAAGAAAGAGCTACATAATTGCACCGATTGCCCATATCCTTGCATATAAATATTAAATATAAACAGACAATTAATATAAAAGCAGAAAGTTCTCAAAAATCATATAAATGATTCGCTAGTAAAAAAGTAATGATATAATATACATGAAAAACGCACAAGAAGAACAGAATGTTATGAACTATAGCGATGAAAAAATAAAAAAAGAGAAAAATTAGAGGTAAAAATGGAAGATCAAACAATAAAATTTTTAATGAAAATCAATGATTTACAAAAAACAAAGCGATATGGAAATTATCCAAAGTTTAGAGAAAGCACAGCCGATCATACCTTTAAAGTAATTCTGATAGTAGATTATTTATATAAGCAACTAAATCTTTCTTTAAATTATGAAAAATGTATCAGGTTAGCCATATATCATGATTTTGGGGAAATGGATTTAGAAAAAGACGTTGATATCAAAGGAAATGCTAACAAAGAAATTACAAATCAAAAAAACATCTATGAAAAAAACAAAATCAAAGAGTTATCCACACTATATAATTCCAACATTGAAACATATTATGACGAATATAAAGAAAAAAATACAGAAGAAGCCCGCTTCGTCAATGCCTGTGATAAACTGGAAGGAATGATTCACCCATTAACCATACAAAAGCCTATTATGAATCATGAGTTATTTGCAACTTATGCTGATAAAGCTATCAAAGATTTTCCACTTTTAATGCCAATATATCAAAAGATTAAAATCATATTAAAAGAAGAATACCAAAAGTGGGGCTTTGTTTGGAAAAAAGAATACGACGACATTTTTAATATGATAAACAATAAATAAGAAAGGTGATAGAGATATGATAATCGAATATACAGATGAATTTGCAGAAGACGTTAAAGACTTATTAGTAGAACTCCAAGAATACATTGCGTCCATTGACAAAGAAAAATACAACATGATTACTCCAGAATATCGAGAGAAATACTTTAAGAAAACAATTGATGAAATAAAAAAATATAATGGCAAGATGTTTCTATATAAAGAACAAAGTCAAATCGTCGGTTTAATTGTAGGACTTATAAACAATGACGAAATCAAAACATATGATTTTCAAGCTCCAAAAAGAGGACGAATCACAGAATTAATCGTATCAAAACGAAGTCGCGCCAAAGGATATGGCAAAGTCTTATTAACAGAAATGGAAAATTATTTAAAAAGCATTGGTTGCCAAGACATTTTAATCGGAGTATTTAGTTATAATGAAAATGCTATAAAGTTTTATCAAAAATATGGCTATTTTTCTAGAACTATGGATATGTTTAAAAAGCTTTCCGAAAGTGTGATAAAATAAAAATAATCAAATAGATAAAAAGAAGGGTGATTTTATGAAATCAGAACTAACTGCCAAGCTAAATGAATTAATGTTAAAACTAAACGACATTGGGAGGTCTCTTTGACTTACCATCAAAAAAAGAACAGATTCTTGCTTTAGAAAAAGAAATGGCCGAACCAAATTTTTGGGATGACATATCTCATGCCAACGAAGTAAACAAAAAGTGTGCCAATTTAAAAAAAGTAGTAGAAAGTGTTGATCAAATAAAAAATCAACTTGTGGATAACCTAGAACTTATCAACATGTTAGAAGAAAATGAAATTGAAACCTTAAATAGTGAAATAAGCACCATCGAACAGACTATTGAAAAACTAGAGATTGATACGCTTTTAAATGGCAAGTTCGACGAAATGAATTGCTATTTAGAAATTCATCCAGGAGCTGGAGGTACAGAGTCATGTGATTGGGCCAGTATGCTTCTGCGGATGTATGAACGTTTTTGTGAAAAAAATGACTTTTCCTATGAAATTATCGAAGAACAAAAAGGTGAAGAAGCAGGTATTAAAAGTGCAATGATTCTTATTAAAGGAAATTATGCTTATGGTTATTTTAAAGGAGAAAAAGGAATTCACCGTTTAGTTAGAATTTCTCCGTTTGACTCTAATGCAAGAAGACATACCAGTTTCGCAAGTGTAAGTATTACGCCAGAAATTAATCAAGATATCAACATTGAAATTAAAGAAACTGATTTAAAAATTGATGTGTATCATAGTAGCGGAGCAGGAGGACAATCTGTAAATACTTCTAACTCAGCAGTAAGAATCACCCATCTCCCTACAAAAGTAGTGGTTACCTGTCAAAACGAACGAAGTCAGATGAAAAATAAAGATCAAGCTATGAAAATCTTAAAAAGTAAATTAATTCAGTTAGAAGAAGAAAAAAAAGAACAAGAATTAAACAAAATAAAAGGAGTAAATAGCAGTAATGAATTTGGTTCACAAATAAGAAATTATGTATTAGAACCATACAAATTAATTAAAGATTTAAGAAGTGGTTATGAAAACAGCAATGTAGATAAAATCTTAGATGGAGATATTTTAGAAATGATGGAATCCGTTTTAAAAATGAAGGTGAATAAATGAGAACATTCAAAAAATATTTTACGATTCTTGCAGGATTAACGCTTGCTGCCATTTCCTTTAACCTGTTTCTAGAACCTTTTCATATTGATACGGGTGGTGTTGGAGGTCTTGCAATTGTTGTAAGTCAGTTTATTCCCATTCCTGAAAGTTTTTTCATGTTATTAGTAAATGCCACATTAGTAATTTTAAGTTTCCTTGTTTTAGGAAAAGAATTAACAAAAAATAACTTGTTTGGATCTTTGCTATATCCGATATTAGTAGAATTAACTTCTCCAATTACCAACTACATTTTAATAAAAGATTTAGATATGTTAGTAATTGCTGTTTTAGGTGGAGTCTTAAGTGGTACCGGATATGGACTTTTATTTAAGAATAACTTTACATCAGGAGGAACCGACATCTTAAATCAAATCGTAGCGCAAAAATTGAAAATTCCCATTGGTAGATCCATGATTTATATAGATGGAATTATCGTCTTGATCGGTGGTTTTGTCTTTGGAATAGAAACCTTTATTTATTCCATTATTTCACTTATAATTATTAGTATTTTAAGCAATCGCTCCACTCTCGGGATTAATACAAACAAACTTTTTTATATTCGAACTGATAAATACCAAGAAGTAAAAACTTACTTATTAAACGACTTAAAATATGATGTAACCATATTCGATACTTATGGAAATGCTTCCAACAAAAAAAGTAAATTAATTATGTGCTCTGTAAAACAAAAAGATTACTATAAAGTAAAAACCGCAATTGAAATGATAGACAAAGAAGCGTTTATGATTATAACCAACAACTATCAATCTCAAAATGCCAATCGTATGGTTCCTACATTCGAAGAAGAATAACTTCTTCTTTTTATTGCTTTCTTTCGTAATTTCAGCTAGAATAAGAACCACAAAGGGCGTGAGAAAATGAACGAAGCACAAGAATTTTTATCACGACAAATTTCTATAAATGACAAAGTAGTAGTGGCATGTTCTGGAGGACCAGATTCCATGGCCTTATTAAATTTAGTAATAGAACTACGAAAAAAGATTCCTTTTGAAATCATTTGCGCTCATGTAAATCATAAAAAGAGAAAAGAATCAGAAGAAGAATACGAGTTTGTAAAAGAATACTGCCATCAAAATAAAGTGATTTTTGAAGGAACGACATTTGACACGTACAACCAGAAAAACTTTCATGATGAAGCACATAATAAACGTCAACAATTTTTTCAAAGCCTGATTCATAAATATCAAGCAAAATACTTACTAACCGCACATCATGGGGATGACTTAGTAGAAACCATTTTAATGCGATTAAGCCGTGGAGCATCTTTCTTTGGATATCATGGCTTTTCCAAAATCGAAAAAGAAAAAGATTATACAATCTTGCGTCCACTAATCACCATGACTAAAGAAGAAATTTTCAATGAAGTTATTCGAAGAAAGATTCCTTATCGAATTGATAAAACAAATGAAATGGATACTTACACACGAAATCGTTATCGTAAATACATCTTACCATTTTTAAAAAAGGAAAATAAAAACGTCCATTTAAAATACTTAAAATTCAGTGAAGAATTGTGTCAGATAAATGAATTTCTTGTGAAAACAATGGAGAAAACCTTGACGGATTGCATAGAGAATGATACCTTACATATTGTTGAAATGAAATCACTTTCTTCATTCCAACAACGCTATGTCATAAAAGCATATTTAAAACAAATTTATCAAGAAAATCGAAAATTATTAAAAGATGTCCATGTCGATAAAATTATGGAAATGATTCAAAGTGAGAAACCGAATCAAGTAATTCATCTGCCTTTGCAAAAACTGGGAATAAAAAACTATCAAATATTTAAAATAATAGAGAAGAATACATTAGAAAAATATTTCATAGAGTTAAACGAAAGTGCAAATATAAAAGGATTTGGTTTGATAAAGAAAGTAGCAAATGAAGAGGAAAAAAGTAATAATGTCATTCGCTTAAATAGCCAAGAAATAAAGCTGCCACTTTTCATTCGAACCCGAAAAGATAAAGATAAAATCGCCATCAAAAACATGGAAGGACATCAAAAAATTAAAGATCTTTTTATCAATGCCAAAATTCCTAAAGAAAAAAGAGATACCTGGCCGATCGTCGTCGATGCAAACGACGAAATCATCTGGGTTCCTGCTTTAAAGAAATCAAAATTTGATAAAGAAAAAAATGAAAAATATGATATAATATATAAGTATGTTTTTAGTGAGGAGAAAAGAAATGTCACGAAAAAGTAATGCAAATACATTTAAAAATTTATTTCCTTATGTGGTTTTAGTTGTTGTCATCTTTGTTGTATTCTCTGTATTAAATATGGGAAGAACCATTAAAAATGAATTGACAACCGGAGAACTCATGGATGCCATTACTGCCAAAACCATTACTGAAATAACGATTACACCAAGTGGGGAAGAAAATGTTTACTACATAGAAGGAAAATTAAATAATTATAAAGAAAATGAAACTTTTGAAGCAAAAGTAGTAGAAGCAGATTTAACGAATGTTATCAAATATGCAGAAGCAAATAAACTAAGCGTTTATGAAACCAATCCCGATCCAGGATCCTTTTCTTGGATGTACATCATTGTAAACGTTGTTCCATTATTCTTATTAGTTGGAGTAACTTACTTCTTATTTTCAAAAATGGCAAATAGCAATAAAGGAAGTATGGACTTTGGAAAAAGTAGAGCCAAACTAAGTGAAGATGGTGGTAATGTTAAGTTTTCTGATGTAGCTGGCTTAAAAGAAGAAAAAGAAGAAGTAAAAGAATTAATTGACTTTTTAAAAAATCCAAAACGTTTCCAAAAATTAGGTGCTAGAATTCCAAAAGGAGTTTTATTAGTAGGTCCTCCAGGAACTGGAAAAACATTACTTGCCAAAGCAGTTGCTGGGGAAGCAAACGTTCCATTCTTTTACATTAGTGGATCAGACTTCGTAGAATTATTCGTCGGAGTTGGTGCAAGCCGTGTAAGAGAAATGTTTAAAGATGCGAAAAGAAATGCCCCATGTTTAATTTTCATTGATGAAATTGATGCCGTAGGACGTCAAAGAGGTTCTGGTATTGGTGGAGGACATGATGAAAGAGAACAAACTTTAAACCAATTATTAACAGAAATGGATGGATTTGGAGCAAATGAAGGAATTATTATTATTGCTGCAACCAATCGTCCAGATGTTCTAGATCCTGCGCTTCTTCGTCCAGGAAGATTTGACCGTCAGGTAACCGTAAATTTACCAGATGCGAAAGAAAGAGAAGAAATCTTAAAAGTACATGCTAGAAACAAGATTTTTGCTAAAAATGTAAACTTAAAAAATATTAGCTTGCGAACTCCAGGATTTAGTGGTGCAGATTTGGAAAACTTACTAAATGAAGCAGCATTGCTGGCAGTTAGAAAAAATCGGGATGCCATTACAATGGATGATATAGATGAAGCAACTGATCGTGTATTAATGGGACCAGCCAAAACTTCTCATAAAATTACCGATAAAGAAAAACGTTTAGTAAGTATTCATGAAGCAGGACATGCTGTAATTGGAATTAAATTGGAAGATGCCAATGAAGTTCA
Organism: uncultured Bacilli bacterium; assembly: GCA_947627835.1. Classification (GTDB taxonomy): domain Bacteria; phylum Bacillota_I; class Bacilli_A; order RF39; family UBA660; genus MGBC162267. The sequence continues at coordinate 11,568 of CANQXM010000001.1, forward strand.
TAAAATTACGATTATTCCAAGAGGACATGCCGGCGGATATACCATGATGCTTCCAAAAGAAGAACGGATGTCTATTATGTCTAAAAATGAACTTTTAGCAACCATTACCGGACTTCTTGGTGGACGTGCTAGTGAAGAATTATTCCTAGGAGAAATAACAACTGGGGCAAGTGATGACTTTAAAAGAGCTACCAACATTGCCAGAAGCATGGTTACGGAATATGGTATGAGTGAACTAGGACCAATGCAATACGAACAAAAAGAAGAAGGCATTTTCCTAGGTAGAGATTATAACAAATCCAAAAATTATTCAGATCAAGTTGCTTTAGAAATTGATCAAGCAGCTCGTAAAATCATTGATGAATGTTATGATAAAGCAAAAGAAATTATTAAGAAAAATAAAGATTTAATTATGTTACTAAGTGATGCCTTAATGGAAAGAGAGACATTGACGAAAGAACAAATTGAATCCCTTGTTTTAACTGGAAAAATTAGTGAAGAAGAAACAAGTAGTAAAGACGATGAACCAACGATTCTAAAACTTAGAGAACTTGCGAAAGCAAAAGGAATCAAAGGTTATACAAAAATGTCAAAAGAAGAATTAAAAGAAGCATTAGAGGAAGAAGAAAAACTTTAATGCTTTTTTCTTATAAAAAAAGGATTTAGGTAAGAAAGTTTTGCCAAAAAAGAAAAAGAAAAGAACAAATAACAAAATGAGGTTCTCCTACCAAACAGATTTGCCAAAAAGCCTCTTTGACGGACGAATAAAGTTCATGATAAAGTCCATCTTGAGGTGAAAAAATGAAACATTATTATGTCTTTTTGTGTTTAGATAAAATCCCTTTCTTAGAACTGATATTAGATCAACATTGTCATGCAAAAGAAGACAAAAATATCAATTGGGAACGGGTAAAATACATCATATTAGATTTTAAATCCCACGTTAATTCAAAGTGCAAAATGATAGAAATTGGAAAAATAAAAGATGCCAAAAAAATACTAACCAATCAATTAACCTATATCAAAGTTGATATTACAAAAGTACACAATGCCTATATAAAAGCCAAAATACCGAATCAAATAATTCCCAAACGAATTAGTACCTTCACAGAAAAGTTATTTTTTAGTACTCCCGCAGAATTTTTAAAATACTTAAATGAAAAGAAACTATTAAATAAAGAAGATAAGAAGAAATTTGCGAGTGCCTTAAAAAAGATGCAAGAAGAAGAACAGATTTTAAAAACTTGGAAAAATGTTTCTAAGGACGAATATTTTCATCAAAGGTAGGTGAATTTATAAAGACAAAAAAGGCTTATTGTGTTAAAATATCAATAGTGACGAAAGTTGTGAAGGTGGTATTATGGCAAAAATTATTTCATTAGTTAACCAAAAAGGTGGAGTAGGAAAAACAACGACAAGTATCAACCTTGCAGCAGCCTTAGGAAAAGAAGGAAAAAAAACCCTTTTAATTGATTTAGATCCTCAAGGTAATGCTTCATCTGGACTTGGATTAAATGCCAACGACTTTAAAAATGACATTTATGATGTAATAACGGGAAACTGTGAAATAGAACCAGCCATTATCAAAACCAAATTTAAAAATTTATCCATCATTCCTGCAACCATAAACTTAGCTGGAGTAGATGTAGAATTTGTTAAAAAGATGTTAGAAGATAATACGTTTCGTCAAAATGAACAATTGCGTACTGCACTTGAAACCATAAAAGAAAAATATGATTTTATTATCATTGATTGTCAACCATCACTGGGAATTTCTACCATGAATGCTTTAGTAGCAAGCGATTCAGTAATTATCCCCGTACAATGTGAATATTTTGCCCTTGAAGGAATTACCCAATTATTAAATTCAATTATCTTAGTTCAATCAAATATGAATCCAGAACTTCGAATTGAAGGAGTATTACTAACAATGTTAGATGGAAGAACAAATATTGGCTTAGAAATTATTGAAGAAGTAAGAAAATGCTTTAAAAGCAAAGTATTTAATACCATTATTCCCAGATTAGTCCGTTTAGTAGAAGCACCAAGTCATGGAAAACCAATTAGTGATTATGATCCAACCAGTCGTGCCACCCTTGCATATCAAAATCTCGCAAAGGAAGTGATTAGTAGAAATGGAAACTAAAAGAAAGGCATTAGGAAAAGGTCTAGAACAACTCTTTTCAAACGAAGTGATTGATTTTGACAACTTTGAGAATGACATCATTAAAGAAGCCAAGTCAAATGACATTTTAGAAATCCCCTTAAAAGATATTCGCAGCAATCCATATCAACCACGTAAAGTTTTCAATGAAGAAACCATCAATGAACTTGCTGAATCAATCAAAGAAGTTGGAATTGTTCAACCAATTATCGTTAAAAAAAGTATCAAAGGTTACGAATTAATTGCAGGTGAACGCCGTACAAAAGCAGCGAAAGTAGCAGGACTCGAAACCATTCCTGCCATTGTCAAAGATTTTAATGATCAAGAAATGATGGAAATTGCTTTGATTGAAAATATTCAAAGAGAAGACCTAAATCCAATTGATGAAGCAAGTGCCTATGAAAACATTATTCGTATGAGTGGAATGACCCAAGAAGAATTTGCTAAAAAGTTTGGAAAAAGTAGAAGCTACGTAACCAATATGTTGGGACTTTTAAGCCTTCCTGCCAATACCAAAAGATTAGTGCAAAATAAAAAATTAAGTATGGGACATGCACGGGCTTTAAGTAAAATTGAAGATGACAACAAAATTGATGAATTAGCAACCAAAGCAGTTGTAAATTCAATTAGTGTAAGAGATTTAGAAAAACTAATCACAGAGGAAGACTTACCAAAGAAAAATAAAATTGTAAGAGCAACCGAAACCAAAAACATTCGCAACGCCATATATGAACGAATCATGCGCGAAAAAATTGGAACAAAAGTAAAAATTAATCACCGAAAAATTGAAATCCCATTTGATTCAGATAAAGATTTAGAACGAATTCTAGAAATTTTGGGCATAAAAATTGAAGGGGAATAAAATGACCAAAAAAATAATAGAAATAATATTTAAAAAAGAAATCATTGGTCCCATCATCATTCTTGCAATTGGGATATGTTTAATCAATATCATCAGCCATACGATGAAAAAATTATTAAAAAACGGGAAAAGTAGTTTTGAAAAAAAGCGGAAAAATACGATTATTGAATTACTAAATAACATTATAAAATATTTTATTTATATTTTAATGATTATTTTCATTTTAAACATCTATGGGGTAGATACCAGATCCATTATTGCCAGTTTAGGAGTAGCTGGGGTAATCCTTGGTTTTGCTTTACAATCAACGGTAGAAGATTTTGTAAGTGGAATCGCCATTATTATGGATAATTATTTTGGTGTTGGAGATACTGTAACGTTTAATGGCTTTACGGGAGAAGTCATCGAAATGGGCTTAAAAAGCACCAAAATTCGTAAATATAATGGAGAAGTATACATCATTGCTAATCGTCATATCGATGCTGTAATTAACATTAGCCAACATAAAGCAAAATTATATATTGAAATACCAACGGCTTATGAAGAAAAAACAGAAAAAGTAGAAAAAGTATTAAATCAGATTGTCGAAAAAGCCAAAAAAATTCCAAACGTACTCCCAGAATCGTCTTATTTAGGAATCGATAGTATGCAAGACTCAGCCATTCATTACTTAATTTGTATAGTATGTAAACAAGATACCCAATGGCAAATTAAACGTGATGTATTAAAACTAGTGAAAGAAACCTACGAAAAAGAAAATATAAAAATTCCGTATCAACAAATCGAGGTGCATAATGAAACCAAATTATAAATTGCAAGATCATGTAATTATGAAAAAAGGACATCCATGTGGATACAATGAATGGATTATTACTAGAATGGGTGTCGATATCAAATTAAAATGTGTTCATTGTGGTAGAGAAATAATGATGGATCGTTTAGAGTTTGAAAAAAAATTAAAAAAAATAATAGGTGATAACAATGAAGGTAAGTAAATTAAAAGACCGAATGACACTTCATCCTATTATGACACTCATCATGTTAATAGGAATAACTATGTTAATAAGTGGCATTTTAGCTTTATTAGGAGTTCAAGCCGTTCAATATAAGATTAATTCAAATACCCTAGAGTATTCTACAGAACTATTAAAAGTGGATAACTTATTATCTTTTAGTGGACTTAAATATATCTTTTCATCAACCGTAGCAAACTTTGTAGCATTCACTCCATTAAGTAGTTTAATTATCATCTTAATTGGGATTGGAGTCATGGAAAAAAGTGGCTTTTTGAAAACCGCTTTATCATTATTAACCAAAAAAATGAAAAAAAATACTGTTACATTTTTAATTGTATTTATAAGTGTAATTGCATCATTCATGGGTGATTTATCCTATGTAATAATGATTCCATTAAGTGCATTAGTCTTTTTATATGGAAAACGAAATCCATTAATTGGCATTGTTGCATCTTTTGCTGGCCTTACTTGTGGAAGCGGACTTAGTTTTTTAATCACAAGTATTGATAGTTCTCTTATTTCTACAACCATTTTAGCAGCAAAAATATTAGATCCAACCTTTCGTTTTGCAACCATTAGTTTAGTATTTATCATGTTTGTAGCAATCATTCTAGTATCCATTGCTATCACAGTTATCACCGAGCGATACTTAATTGGCAAATTAGACAAATATGAAATTGCTGATACAGAATTAGAAGAGTTACAAACAACGAGAAAAGAAATGAGAGGATTACTATTTAGTGCCATAGCAGGAATCGTTTATGTCATCTTCTTTATTTATCAAATTATTCCAAATGCTCCATTAGGTGGAACATTACTAGATTATAGCCAAGACTTTTACATTGATAAATTATTCAGCTATAACTCTTTCTTTAGTAATGGCTTTGTCTTTGTGGTTACCATGTTTTTTGTAATATTAGGTTTCTTTTATGGAATTGGTGCCAAGACCATCAAAAATAATAAAGACTTTGTCGATACCCTTGGGCACTCATTAGATGGAACTGGAAAAACCTTGGTTTTAATCTTCTTTGCATCAGCTTTTATAAGCATCTTCCGTTATTCCAATATTGGTAATATCATTGTAGCCAGTTTGACAACCATTCTTACAAGACTACAATTTACTGGAATTCCTCTAATTATTACCCTCTTCTTAGTATCTGCAATTTCAACCTTCTTTGTTCCTTCTTCCATAACAAAGTGGACCATTATGGCTCCTATGATTGTACCAACATTTATGACAGCAGGAATTACGCCAGAATTTACACAAGTCATCTTTAGATTCGGGGAATGTGCAATGATGGGACTTACTCCTTTAATGGCATACTTTGTAATATACTTAGCAATGATAGATAAATTTAATACTTCAGAAAAACCAATATCTTTATTTAAATCTTTAAGATATCAAATTCCATACAGCATTGTCTGTGGAGGAATCTTATTGATTATTTTAGTAGTTTGGTATATTATAGGACTTCCAATTGGAATAAATGGCTCATCAATTTTATAGAAAGGGCGTGTTTGCTTATGTCATTAAAAGCAGGAATTGTCGGACTTCCAAACGTTGGAAAATCTACACTTTTTAACGCCATTACCAAAAAAACCATTCTTGCTGCAAACTATCCGTTTGCAACCATTGATCCAAATGTGGGCGTAGTAACCGTTCCCGATACGCGTTTAGAATTTTTAGAAAATCTATATCTTCCTAAACGACTTGTTCCAACAACCTTTGAATTTACCGATATAGCAGGACTCGTAAAAGGAGCATCCAAAGGGGAAGGCCTTGGAAATAAGTTTCTTTCTCATATTCGTGAAGTAGATGCCATCGTTGAAGTGGTTCGTTGCTTTAAAGATAATAACATTATTCACGTAGAAGGCGATGTAAATCCCAAACGAGATATCGAAATTATTAATATTGAACTCATTTTAGCAGATTTAGAAATCATTGAAAATCGAATTGATAAAATTGCTAAAAAAGCCCAGACAACCAAGGATAAAGAAAGCTTAAATGAATTAGAAGTATTACAAAAATGTAGAGAAGCCCTACTAGCTAATAAACCTCTTCGTTTAATAGAATTAAATGAAGAAGAAAAAATGATTATCAAACCATTTAACTTTATTACATTAAAACCAATGATTTATGTTGCGAATGTCGGAGAAGACGATGTAACCAAAGAAAATGAATATACCAAACAAGTAGAAGAATATGCAGCACAAGAAAAAACCAATCGAATTATCATGTCTGCAAAGATGGAAAGTGAACTTGCCGAATTAGAAGAAAGTGACAAAAAAACGTTTTTACAAGAACTGGGAATTCATTATAGTGGACTAGATAAACTGATTTTTGCTACTTATGAACTTTTAGGATTACAAACTTTTTTTACAGTAGGAAAAGATGAAGTCCGTGCTTGGACGTTTCAAAAAGGCATGACCGCTAAAAAATGCGCGGGCTTAATTCATAGTGATATTGAAAGAGGATTCATTAAAGCTGAAATTATGAAATATCCAGATTTAGAAGAATTAAAAGACGAAAAGAAAGTACAAGAACAAGGAAAATTAAACCTCGAAGGAAAAGATTATATCATGCAAGATGGAGATATTGTCTATTTCCGCTTTAATGTATAAGGAAGAACCTATGACAAAGAATTTATTAATATCAAAAGTATTTTTATGGATGTCTCTAGGCCTTTTCATAAGTTTTGTAACGGGTTTAATTGTTTCGCTCAATGAAAATATGTTACTGAGCCTGATTGATCCATTATTCTACTGGATAGTTCCTTTATCACAAATAATTCTTGTAGTAATATTAACTGCTTTCATAGAAAAAATGAAACCGATAACCGCCAAATTTTGGTTTTTACTTTACTCGTTTACAAGTGGACTTACCATTTCCTCTTTGTTTGTGATATTTAATGTATCCACAATGATTTATGCATTTCTTACCTCAGCCATTGTCTTTGCTCTTTTTGCAGCCATCGGTTCTTCTACTAAAATGAATCTATCCAAACATGAAAGTATTCTTTCAATGGGTTTACTAGCACTGGTTATTTGCTTCATTGTAGGGTTTAGTTTTGCAAATTCAACTTTTGAACTAATTATGAATTTTGTGACCGTAATCCTTTTCATTGGGTTTACAGCTCATGATATGCAAAAAATACTAAAGTTAAGAAATTCAAAGTTGCCAAAAGACAATCTAGCTATCTACGGCGCATTAGAATTATACTTAGATTTTGTTAACATTTTTTTAAGTATGGTTCATCTTATGGATTTAGACCAAAACTAGGAAGGAATCTTCCTTTTTTTATTTGCATACAAAAGGGAAACATTACATAAAATGAACTGAAACAAAAGGTTTACAAAGCAAATCATTTCTGTTATAATCTAGGACGAGTAAGAAATTACTCCTTGCTTTAAACGCGATTTAAAGCCGTATAGACCATAAGGAGGTGTAGATATGAAAAAATATGAAATCATGTTTATTGTCAAAGCTACGCAAGAAAGTGCTGATATTAAAAAGACAGCAGAAAATGCCAAGAAGATTTTAACTTCAGAAAAAGCAAAAGTCGTAGAAATGAAAGAACTTGGAGAAAAGAAACTCGCTTATCCAATCAAGAAAGAAATCAATGGATATTATTTTGTAATGCAAGTAGAAGCAACCAAAGATACCATTATGGAATTTGATCGTAAAATTAAACTTGATGAAAACATATTAAGACATTTAATTATTAAATGTGATGAGGAGTAAGCAATGAATAAAGTAATATTAATAGGAAGACTTGCTAGAGACCCAGAAATGAGAACTACCGCAAGTGGAACCAATGTAACGCGTTTTACATTGGCAGTTTCAAGACCATTTACTGGTAATAATGGGGAACGAGGAGCCGATTTTATCAACTGCATTGCATGGCGTCGTCAAGCAGAAAATATTGCTAAATATTGCACGAAAGGAAGTCAAGTTGCAGTAGAAGGAAGAATTCAAACTGGAAGCTATGACGGTCAAGATGGAACCAAACGTTATACAACAGATATCGTAGCAGATAACGTTACTTTCTTAGGTTCAAGAAATGGAACTGAAAATACACAAAATGACTCTTACGTTCAAGAAATGCCTTCATACCAAGATAATTACAATGCAGAAACTGCTCCAACTACCAACGTCGGAGAAGATCCATTTAAAGACTTCGGAGATGAAATCGCCTTATCTGATGACGATTTACCATTTTAACAGAAAGGAGAAAAACTATGGCTGAATTTAGAAGAAAAAAGAAAAAAATTTGCCAAATGTGTGCTGGAAAAAGTGTTGATTACAAAGATGTTATGATTATCAATAAATATATTAATGAAAAAGGAAAAATCATGCCAAGACGTATGACAGGAGCTTGTGCAAAACATCAAAGACACATTACCGAACAAATTAAATATGCTAGATTTATGGCATTAATTCCATTCGTAAAATAACCTGCAAAGGTTTTTTTATTTTGCAATAAGAATAATACGTGGTACAATAATGCACGTGATGAAAAAGTAAAGAGAGATTTTACGAATAAAATAGTTTTTGATATAATAAGAAAGTGACAGAGGGTGGGAAAATGTTAGTAATTTTACTAAAAGATGTAAAAAAACAAGGAAAAAAAGATGAAATCATTGATGTATCCGATGGCTATGCGAAAAATTATCTAATCAAAAATGGTCTTGCTGTACCAGTAACCGAAGGAAGTAAGAAAGTTTTAAACGAAGAACTCGAAACGCGTCGCAAAGAAGAAGAAAAGAAAATTCAAGAATTTACCAAAATTGCTGAAGCCTTAAAAACCAAAGAACTCATTTTTCATGTGAAAACTGGCAAAGAAGATCGCGTTTTTGGAAATATTTCATCCAAACAAATTAGTGAAGAAATGAAACGCCTTGGTTACACAATTGATAAGAAAAATATTAAAATTGAACACCCTATTGATACACTTGGAACCCATCTAGTAAAAATAGAATTACACAAAAAAGTTGTATTTGAAATCAAAATAACCTTAAAGAAGTAGGTGAGAAAATGGCTGCTAGAAAAATGCCACAAAATATAGAAGCAGAAATGAGTGTCTTAGGAGTAGCATTCTTACATGAATTTGCTATGGAAAAAATCGTCGAAGAAATCGATTCAGACATGTTTTTTAGCGAAGCCAATCGCCATATTTTTGATGCCTTAAAAAGCTTATATCAACAAAGTATTCCCATTGATCTTACAACTGTAAAAAATGAATTAGATAAACAAAAAAAACTAAATGCCGTAGGAGGAATTGAGTATTTAACCGAAGTAATTGATTCCGTAGTAACCTCAGCAAACTTAGATTATTACATTGAAATTGTCAAAGAAAAAGCCACTCGCCGGAAATTAATTAATACAGCAACGGATATCATTACAGAAACCTATGAAGAAGAAAAAGACTTAACCAACTTATTAGATCAAGCGGAGAAAGAAATCTTAAACGTTGTAAAAACAAGAAGTACCAGTGAATTAGTTCCCATTCATATTGCTCTAAGACAAGCTCAAGAAAACTTAGAAAACATTGCTAAAAATAAAAGTGCGATTACCGGACTTACCACCGGATTTTATGATTTAGATAAAGCAACCGCCGGCTTACATGAAGGAGAACTAATCATTCTAGCAGCAAGACCTGGTATGGGAAAAACCGCCTTTGCCTTAAATATTGCATGTAACGCTGCCTTTAATACCGATAAAGCGGTCGCCATATTTAATTTGGAAATGAGTGCGGAACAATTAGTAAATCGAATGATTAGTTCCGTAGGACAAATTGAAGGGGATAAACTAAAAACCGGAATGCTAGGTCACAATGACTGGAAAAGATACAATGAAGCCTTAAGCCAATTAGCAGAAACAAATATTTATATTGAAGATAGCGCTGGCATCACGGCTCCAGAAATCAGAGCAAAATGTAGACGATTAGCAGCCAGCGAAAAAGGTCTTGGACTCATTATCATTGATTATCTGCAACTTGTTACAACGGGAGGAAGACCAGAATCAAGACAAGTAGAAGTATCTGAGATTTCTCGTTCCTTTAAAACCATGGCAATGGAATTAAAAGTTCCCGTCATAGCTTTAGCACAGCTATCTCGTAATGCTGAACGAAGAGAATCGAATCAACCACGGCTGGCCGACTTGCGTGAATCAGGTTCCATTGAACAAGATGCCGATCTCGTTATTTTCATCAATCGTCAAGATTATTATGAAAATAAAACCGCAGATAATAAGCAAAACATTGTTCCAACCGATTTAATTATTGCCAAACATCGTCGAGGTAGTACCGGTTTGTACCAACTACTTTTCGAACTAGATAAAAGCAGTTTTAAAAATTATTTAAAAACAGAAGAGGAAGGGTTCTAGTAAATGAATACAAAGCAAAAAATCATCACCTTAGGAATTACCATTTTAACCATGATCGCCATGATTGTTGTAGGATTTCAAAGTCATTTAAAAGATACATCAAAAGAAGTTTACCAAGTATATTTAGACGGTCAAAGTTTAGGGCTCATTGAAGACCAAGATGAATTACTAAACATGATTAATGAAGAGCAAACCGATATCAAAAACTATTATCATGTGGATGGCGTTTATCCACCAAATGGATTTGAAATCGTGAAGTATAAAACCTATGATGATGATATTACGAGCGCTAGCAATATCTATAACATCGTAAAAGAAAAAGGTGACTTTACCATCAAAGGATATACCATTACCATTACAACTAAGAAAACAGAAGAAGAGGAAGAAAAACAAACCCATATTTATGTCCTTGATCAAAACGTTTTTAAAGAAGCGCTAGAAACATTAATCACCGTCTTTGTAGATGAAGAAGATTACCAAAATTACATCAATAACACCCAAGAAGAAATTACAACAGTAGGAACCTTAATTGAACACATGTATTTTGAAGAAACCATCACCATTCGTGAATCAAACATTAGCGTCAATGAAAAAATATATACGGATCCAAATGAACTTGGAAAATACTTATTATTTGGAAAAACCGAAACCAGTAATAACTATACAGTAAAAAAAGGCGATACCATTCAAAGTATCGCTGAAGAAAACAAATTAAATGCCCGCGAATTTCTTCTTGCCAATCCACAATTCAAAAGAGAAGATAGCTTGCTAGCAATCGGCGAAGAAGTATCCGTTGATTTGATTAATCCTGTTTTAACACTAGTACAAGAATTACACGTTGTAGAGGATACCGAACAAATCTATGAAAAGAAAGAAGAAGTAGACAATAGCAAACCATCTAGTTATAGTGAAGTCACGCAAGCTGGAGTAACGGGAATTGTTAGAACAACTCAAGAAGTAAAAACAACAAATGGTGAAAGAAACCAAGGAGCCATTGTAATTAGCTCTGTAACCATTCGTGATGTTGTAGATGAAATTACAACAGTAGGAAAGAAATATAAACCGCAATCACCATCCGGTCATTATGAAGATAATGGAAAAGAATTTGGATGGCCGACCAATCGTCCATATGTAATTACAACCAATTATGAATGGCGCTGGGGATCTTTCCACTATGGACTAGATATTTCGGGAACAGGCTTTGGCTCACCAATTTACGCATCAAAAGCAGGAACTGTCGTAGATGTAAACACTAGTTGTGCCAACATTGGTTATTATGGTTCACGTTGTGGAGCTGGATATGGAAACTATGTAATCATTCGTCATGATAATAACATCTACACACTTTACGGTCATATGACCCAAGACATCTATGTATCAGTAGGACAAACGGTAAGCCGCGGTCAAACGATTGGAACAATGGGAAGTAGTGGTTCATCCGATGGTACACACGTTCACTTTAGTGCATCTTATGGCCTTCCAAATGCAGCAGGATTCAGTTGGTTCAGTCCATGGAGTTTGTTCCAATGAAAGCCTGTGTCTTAGCAAGCGGTTCAGAAGGAAACTCTACATTTCTTTCTACAGAAACCCATAAAATATTGATTGATATCGGCAAAAATGTAAAATACATCACCGATAAATTAAAAGAAATTGATGAAAAACCAGAAGACATTGAAGCCATTATTATTAGCCATACTCATAATGATCACGTCGCAGCTTTAGATCGTTTTGCTAAAAAATATCATCCCAAAATCTACATGACCCAAAAAATGTTTTATGATTTACCAAGTCTAGAAAACTATGATAACATTATAATTTATGAAGATGATATCTACATTGATGATTTAAAAATTACCAGTATTAAGACATCTCATGACGTAAGTGATTCTAGAAACTTTATTATTGAAAACAAAAATACTTCTTTGGTTTATCTAACCGATACGGGCTATGTAAATCGTAAATACTTCGATGTCTTAAAAAATAGAACTTATTACTTATTTGAAAGTAATCACGATATTCCCATGTTAATGAATGGACCTTATCCAAAATGGCTCAAAACAAGAGTATTAGGAACTACCGGACATCTATCCAATAAAGACGCTAGCTTTTACCTAACAAAATTAGTAGGAGAAAACACCAAAAAGATTATCTTAATGCACCTTTCTCATAAAAATAATACCGAAGAAAAAGCCCTAGAAATGATTCATGAAACCTTCAAAGAATACAACATTGCTTTTGATGATATTACCTGTGCCAAACAAAATGAAATAACCAAGGTGGCCAATGATTAAAATTATCTGTGTTGGGAAAATCAAAGAACCCTATTTAAAAGAACTCATTGAAGATTATCAAAAACGCATCGAAAAATATCACAAAATCAAAATTATTGAAGTAAAAGATGATCCAATAGAAAAACAAGAGAAAGAAAGCTTGTTAAAAGTAATCGATCAAAACGACTACCTGATTACATTAGAAATTACCGGCAAGACCTACACCAGTCCCGCCTTTGCCACACACTTAGATCAGCTATTCATAACCCATAGCACCATCACCTTTATTATTGGTGGCTCAAATGGTTTAGCAAAAGAAATTAGAGATTTAAAAAATGAAGATATTTCATTTTCAAACTTTACCTTTCCACATGGATTATTTCGTGGAATCTTATTAGAACAAATCTATCGCGCATTTAAAATTATCAATCATGAAAATTACCATAAGTAAGGAGGTACCAAAATGATTGGAAATGATTGGGATGAAAAACTAAATATTATTTGGGAAAGCAAAGGCTTTCAGAAATTCTGGCAAATTGTCGAACAAGAATATCAAACCAAAACGATTTTTCCACCGAAAAATTATATTTTCAATGCCTTAAAATTAACTCCTTATAAAGATGTAAAAGTGGTAATTGTCGGACAAGATCCTTATCATGGTGAAAAAGAAGCACATGGTTTGTCCTTTTCGGTTCAAGAAGGAATTAAAGTACCCCCTTCTTTACAAAACATATATAAAGAACTAGAAAGCGACTTAAACATACCAAGAAGAAATAGTGGAGATTTAACCGGATGGGCAAAACAAGGAGTTCTCCTTTTAAACGCCGTTTTAACCGTTGTTAAAGATACACCGGCTTCTCACCGGAATTTAGGTTGGGAGCGTCTTACTGATTACATCATCAAACTTCTAAATGAAAAAGAAGAACCCATCGTCTTCATCTTATGGGGAAACTTTGCCAAAGCCAAAAAGTCCCTGATTACCAATCCCAAACATCTCATCATCACGAGCGCTCATCCTAGTCCATTTTCAGCAAACTATGGTTTTTTTGGTAGTAAACCTTTTTCGAAAACCAATGAATTTCTAGTGCAAAATCATCAAACACCTATTGATTGGGATTTAAACAAACAAGACCAAAAATAAAAAGCCACACGGCTTTTTTTATAACTTAAAATCGAGAATATCATCATCTTGCATATCCTTCTTATCAAAAAAAGGTAATATCTTAAAATGATGAATCTTGCTAATTAAATTAGATGGAAACTTGCGAATTAAATCATTTAAAACGGAAGTATACCGATTATAATAAGCAATCGAAGCGGTCATTTTTTCATCCGTATTTTTAATTTCACTAATAATTTCTTTGACTTCGGCATTCTTTTGTAACTCCGGATAATCATTTCGTAAATTATAAATAATTCCAATTGCTTCTTTTAACTTTCGGTCCATATCAAAATTACTAATAGCTTCATTTTTTAAATTCACATATTCTTTAAAATAATCTTTCTTTTCTTTTAAATTTGATTTTGCAAGATTACTCATTCGAACAATGATATCATACCGTTTGCGTAAAGTTTCATCAATAATTCCTTCTGCTTGTTCAATCCGGTTTTTAGCATCTTGCAAGCGATTATAATAAATTACATAAATCATACCCAGTATAGAACCCAGAAAAAGAAGAATTAAAAATGCATAAAAAAGTTGCATGAAATCACATCCTTACTGTAAACCATTGTATCATAAAAAGTGAAATATGATAAGATAATAAAAGGTGATACCCATGAAAATAGAAACTTGTAAAGTAGGATACTTAAAAACTAATTGCTACATTGTAACCAAAAATAATCAAACCATTATTATTGATCCCGGTGCTGAACCAGATAAAATCATCAAACATTGTGAAGGAAAAAACGTAGTAGGTATTTTAGTAACCCATCATCATTTTGATCACATTGGAGCACTTCCTGAACTAGAAAGTAGATATCAAGTAAAACACAATACACCCATCAAAGGCTTTTCTTACAAAACGATTCAGACACCCGGGCATTTAGATGACTCGCTAAGTTTTTACTTTCCAGAAGAAAACATTTTATTTTCAGGAGATTTCATTTTCTATCATACCATTGGACGTTGTGACTTACCTGGAAGCGACTACAAAAAAATGCAAGAAAGCATTCAAAAAATGATCCATTATCCAAAAGACATGAAAATTTATCCCGGTCATGGCAAAGAAACAAACTTAAAAGAAGAACTCCCTTATTTAAAAGAATACATTTAGAAAGAAATGCTTTCATAAAACGCACGTTTTTGATAGAATAATAGTGTTTTAGGGATGATAAATATGTATGATGTAATAATTATTGGAGCTGGTCCAGCCGGATTATTTGCTGCTTATGAATTAATAGAAAAAAAGAAAGACTTAAAAATACTATTATTAGAAAAAGGAAGGTTTGCTAATCAAAGAGTATGTCCGATGACTAAGACAGGGCATTGTGCAAATTGTAATCCTTGTGCGATTCTTTCCGGCTTTGGTGGAGCAGGAACTTTTTCCGATGGAAAATTAAACTTTATTCCCAAATTAGGAAAATCAGATTTATTTAAATATATGGACCAAAGTGCTGCTTATAAACTCATCGATGATACCGAAGAAATCTTTAATCGCTTTCATATGGATTCACAAGTATATCCAACGAACATGGAAGAAGCAAATGAATTAAAAGAAAAAATTGCTCGTGTAGGTGCTAGTTTACTAATTATTAAACAAAAACATCTTGGAAGTGATCACTTGCCAAAATATATTAAGGATATTACAGATTACTTAAAAGAAAAAAAGGTAGAACTATTAGATAGCGCAAATGTAATCGATATTAATGAAAAGAACAATACCTATGAAGTTACGTATCAAACCAAAGAGAAAACCATTACCAAAACTGGAAAATACGTCATCGTTGCTCCAGGAAGAACCGGTGCCAAATGGATAGAAGAACTGGCAAACAAATACCAAATCCCCTATACATCACAAAGTATTGAAATTGGAGTTCGCATTGAAGTTAGAAAAGAGATCCTTGCACCCATCACCAATGTAATTTATGATCCGACCATCTTTATTAAAACCGATACCTATGGCGATGAAATTCGTACCTTTTGTACCAATCCAGGTGGCTTTGTAGCAAAAGAAAACTATAACGGTTATATCTGTGTAAACGGTCATGCCTTAAAAGATATAAAATCAAATAATTCCAATTTTGCCTTTATTTCTAAAGTAAGCTTAACGGAACCCGTAACCAACACCCGTGCATATGGAGAATCCATTGCCAAAATAGCCAATACATTGGGAGCTGGAAAGCCAATTATTCAAACCCTTCATGACTTGCGAGCAGGAAGAAGAAGTACCATGCAACGAATTCAAAAAGGCTTTATAGAACCAACCCTAAAAGATGTAGTAGCAGGAGACCTAGCCTTAGTTTTACCACATCGTATTATCAAAAATATCATAGAAGGATTAGATACATTAGACAAAATTATCCCTGGAGTAAGTAATGGAGAAACCTTATTATATGGTCCTGAAATTAAATTTTTTAGTAATGAAATTGAAACCGATAATCATATGAAGCTATCCAATCATAACATTTACTTTATTGGGGATGGTTCTGGAAAAGCAGGAAATATTGTCACTGCAGCTGCAACCGGGCTCATTGCAGCAAGGGATATCCTAGAAAACCAAAAAGAAAAGGGTTGCTAATCAAGCAACCTTTTAAAATACTAATCAAACGTATCAGAATAATCAGTATTATAATTTATCTTTTCTTCAAATTCGACATAATTTAAATAAATCATTCGAATTAAAAACCAATTGCCACTACTTGGATCACTTAAAATCAAATGATCCCGTCCTGCTTCCTCAATAATTCCATCATAAACTTTATCTCGCCATTCATTCGAATCTGGATACGAAACATATGCCTTTACTTTTTTTCCTTTATTAAGACGTAAAATATTCTCAATCAAACTTTGCTCTAAGGAAAGCTGGGTTTGATAACTAAGATTCCCAGGGGGAGTAATATTGTTATTAGTACTTCCAGTTAATCCCGGAAACGTTGGATTTTGATAAAAACTACCGTTCAAAATGATTCACCTCTTTAAAATATATACAGCATTCCCTTTTTTATGCAATTGATTTTAAAAAAAACGTACAGTATAATGAAAGAATAAGGTGATTATATGGACTTTATGGATATCAAAAAAATCAGCGAGTTAGTAAATCGTAAAAATTTTCTAATTCGTTTCGTAGGTCTTTTACTTGGAGTCACCCTACTAGCATTAGTTTATAATTTATTTTTACTACCCAATCAATTAGTAACGGGAGGTACAAGTGGTCTTGCCATTATTTTTCATGAATTAACCGGATTAAATCCTCAAATATTTCTTTATGCTTCCAGTCTACTTCTTCTCTTAGTAAGTTACATTTTTTTAGGAAAATCAGAAACCATGACGACCTTTATTGGTAGTTTACTTTACCCAATGATGGTATCTGCAACCGTTCCCTTAGCAGAATATCTAAAATTGTATTTAAACTTTGATAGTTTCTTAGTATTAGTACTCATCACCGGACTATTATATGGAGTAGCAAATGGCATTATTTACAAAGCTGGATTCACCACCGGAGGTAGCGATATACTCATGAAAATTGTAAATAAATATGCTAGAGTTCCCGAAGGAAGAAGTATGCTATACATTAATTCCATTATTATCTTAGTGGGTGCTTTTACATTTGGAATTAATAAAATGATTTACTCCATTATCATTGTTGTACTAAATAGCTTATTAATCGATCGAATTCTAATTGGTATATCAAGTAGTAAACTTTTCTTTATCTATACGAAAGAAACCGAAGCCATTCGAGAATTTATTATCAAAGACTTCAAAAGTGGTGTTACCATGCTAGATACCAAAGGGGGATACCGGGAAGAACATGGCTATCTTCTCATGTGTGTCGTTCCTACGCACGATTACTACTATTTTAAAGAATCCGTGTTAGCAATTGATAAAGATGCCTTTTTTGTAATTAACGATTGCTATGAAGTTCGTGGAGGAGTCAAAAGGACAAATTTACCATTTAATTCCTAAGTGTTATTTGCTATAATGAAAATAGTACGAGGTGGTAAAATGAAGCTCATTCAAGTAAGCAATTGCTATAAAGTATACAAAAATGGAACTACTGCAATTGCGGATTTAAATGTAACCATCGATAAAGGAGAATTCGTCTTTGTAATTGGATCAACCGGAAGTGGAAAATCTACATTTATAAAAATGCTTTATCGAGAAGAAAAACCTACCAAAGGGGATGTCATCGTCGGAGGAATTAATGTAGCAAGACTTAGAAATTCCAAAGTATATAAATTGCGTCGGAAATTAGGAGTTGTTTTCCAAGATTTCAAATTACTTCCGAAATTAACCGTTTATGAAAATGTTGCGTTTGCTCTAGAATCATTAGGAATGGAAGCCAAAGAAATTCGTCCGCGCGTTTTAAAAGCCATTGAAAATGTTGGTTTAAAAGAAAAAACAAGAAACTTTCCAAATCAACTATCAGGAGGAGAACAACAACGTGTTGCCATCGCAAGAGCCATCGTAAATAATCCAAAACTACTAATTTGTGATGAACCAACTGGAAACCTAGACCCAGACACTTCAAAAGAAATTATGAAAATCTTAGAAAAAATTAATCAAGAACTTGGAACAACCATTATTATGGCAACCCACGATAAAGAGATTGTTAATCGCATGAAAAAAAGAGTAATTGTCTTTGAAAATGGCGTATTAGCAGCGGATCATTTGAAAGGAAGTTATAAAGCTCATGAAAGCATTAAGAATTCTAAGTAGAAGCATTCGAGATTCCATAAAAAGTGTTGGAAGAAACTTTAGCTTAAGCATTGCAGCAGTAACCTGTTCAACCATTACCTTAATTTTGGTAGCAGTTGCTTTTATCCTCTCCTATAATGTTCGAGAAATTACCAATAATCTAGAAAGAGAATTAACCGTAGTAGCATATATTAAACAAGATGCCACAGAAGAAAATAGAAAAAAGATTGAAACCGATTTAAATCGATTAGATATGATAGATAGCTACATTTTTAAAAGTAAAGAAGAATGGCTATTAGAAATGAAAGAAGAATCTGAAACATTAAGTACAACCCTAGATTACCTAGATAATAATCCCTTGTTAGATTCTTACGTAATCAAAGTAAAAAAAGTTGAAAACTTAAAAGAAATTACAGAAAAAATGCGAGAATACGAATGTGTTTCTTCTGCAGAATATGGAGAAGGAATGGTTGAAAACATTGTAGGAGCCTTTGACATTATTAGTAAAGGAACTCTTGTCATTGTTATCGCTTTAATTTTAGTAACCGCTTTCTTAATTAGCAATACCATTAAATTAACGATTTTCTCTAGAAAAAATGAAATTGAAATCATGCGTTTAGTAGGAGCTAGTAATATTGCAATCAAACTTCCATTTATCTTTGAAGGATTTATTCTTGGAATCATTGGAAGTATTATCCCAGTAATTACAACAATCTATGGTTACAATTTACTATATGATCGCTTAGACGGTCATTTATACATGAATTTAATTACATTAGTAAAACCATTTAACTTTGTCTTCTACATTGCTCTAATTCTTCTAGCAATTGGTGCTGTTGTTGGAATGTTTGGTAGCTATCGTGCTGTAAGGAAGCATTTAAAAATATGATGAAAAAAACTTTTTGTATTAGTTTAATACTTATAACCTTTATTTCTCTAATGCCACCGGTAAAAGCACTCGAAGATGCCGAAACATTAGGAGATTTAAGAAGAAACTATGAATCATTATTAGCAAAACAAAGAGAAAATGAAAACAAATCTGAAGCTACCAAAGCAGAAATTGCTAAAAAAGAACAAGATATTCAAGATTCTCAAGAAGCCTTAACCCAAGCAGAAAAAGAAGAACAAGAAACGCAAGAAAAAATTGAAGCATCCAACAAACGAATCGAAGAATTAAGTAAGCAAGCCGAACAAGTATTGCTTTATATGCAACAAATGCAAGGTCAAAATGCTTATGTAACCTATATTAGTGGAGCAAGTAGTATGACCGATTTAATCATGCGAATTGCAGCGGTTGAATATACGACAGATAGTATTCAAAAAACCATGGAAGATCTGGAAGCAGAAATTAAACAAAATGAACAATTAAAAATTGAATTGCAAGAAAAACAAGCAGCCTTAGAAGTACAAATTAAAAATTATCAGGAAGCCGTTAAAAGATTATATTCAAACTTAGAAGAATACGACCAATTTGCTCCAGATATTAAAAAACAAGTACAAAGTGCGAAAGATGAATACGATGCTTACTTAAAATTATGTCAAAATAAATTAGGAAGTACACAAGATAGTGTTCGTTTAGTAGATTGTACCAGTGTCCCTGTAAATGGTGGCTGGTTAAAACCTTTAAATAGTGGTGTAATAACAAGTTCGGTTGGTTCTCGTTGGGGATCCTTCCATAACGGACTAGACATTGGTGGAAATCCCGAAGGAACCCCAGTTTATGCAGCAGCAGCAGGTCGTGTTTCTGGAAGAATCAACTACAGTAGTTGTGGAGGAAACATGGTCTTCATTCAAGTAACCGTTGGAGGAACAAGATACACAACATACTATTACCACTTACTAACAGTTAAAGTAAATGTGGGAGACATTGTTACACAAGATACCATCATCGGTACAGTAGGTGGAGGATCGACTGCATCTTATGATAAATGTACATTTGGAGCTCATCTTCACTATGGAGTAGTTCCAGGGTGGTATACCGTAGCTATTCCAAAAGCCGATGTTATGATTCCACCTCCAGGATTCCCAAATACCGAAGGTTGGAGATTCTATTCAAGAACAACTTGGTATGGATAGTAGATTTTAAAAAATAAAAATGTATATCAAATTAGATATACGTTTTTTATTGAAAAGAAATCGTTTTTCAAAAGTTGATTTTTAAAAAAGCGTAATATATAATCTCTAATAGAGGAAACCAAAGGTCGTTAAATATTTCTTGTACCATTAAATAAAGAGCAAGAGAGGTGATACCATGACATTCTCTACACGTGTAAAAGAAGAAATAACAAAGCAAGAAATTGATCGTTACAGCGCTCAAAATGAATTATCAGCAATCATCCGTTATGATGCCAAAATATCGAGAAATCTAATTAGTATGACATTTGAAAATGCTGCCGTAGCAAGAAGAGTTTATAAAAATTTAAAAGAATGCTATAACGTCAATATAAACATTACCGTTCGTAACCAAAAGCGATTTCGTATTAAACAAATTTACATCTTAGAAATCAAAGAAAAGGGGAAAGAAATCCTAGAATCTCTATCCATTATGGATAATAATAAAAAAATAGAAATGAAACTCGAATACCTAGAAGAATTAGAAGCCAAAATTGCCTATATTCGAGGATGCTTTCTCGTAACCGGTTCTATGAATGATCCAAGTACTAGTGGCTACCATTTAGAATTTGTTTTTCAAACCAAAAAAGACGCTATATTTATGCAAAAATTACTACTAAGTTTAAACTTAGAAGCCAAAGTTTTAAAAAGAGCCAATCGCTATATGACTTATATTAAAAGTGCCGAAATGATTAGTGATATCATTCGAGCCTTTGGAGCCATCAATTGCTTATTCTACTACGAAGACATTCGAATCTATCGGGATCATAAAAACATGGTAAATCGATTAAATAACTGTGAAATTGCCAACCAGGAAAAAACCACAGAAACCGGATTAAAACAACTTGAAATTATTAAATATCTAAAAGAACACGATTTAACAAATTTATTAGATGAAAAAACCCAGATAGTTTTAAATTATCGTGAAAAATATCCCGAATCTTCCTATGCGGAATTAGCAGAAATCATAACATTAGAAACCGATTATAGAATAGGAAAATCGGGAATAAATCATCATTTTATTAAAATGCGAAATTTAATGAATACCCATAAACAAAAAAACGACCTATAAAATCACATCAATCAGGCCGTATTTTTTTGCTTCTTCACTTGACATAAAATAATCTCTTTCTGTATCTTTATCAATACATTTTATAGATTTCCCAGTTTGCTTCGCAAGTATTTGATTCAGTTTTTTTCGCAAATTTAAAATTCGATCACAGGCAATTTTCATCTCGGTTGCTTGTCCGTTAACACCACCAAGTGGCTGATGAATCATAATTTCACTATTTGGGAGTGCAGAACGTAACCCCATACTTCCACAAGCCAGTAAAAAGGCAGCCATGCTAGCAGCAATTCCAATAACGACCGTTCGAACCGGACTTTTAATAAAATTCATCGTATCATAAATAGCAAATCCCGCAGTTACACTTCCGCCTGGACTATTGATATAAAGACAAATTTCTTCATGATTTAAAGAATCCAAATAAAGAAGTTCAGATACCACTAAATTTGCAGTACTATCTGTAATTTCTCCAGAAAGAAAAACAATTCGATCTTTAAGCATTCTAGAATACAAATCATACGCATACTCACGATTATTACTTTTCTCTAATATAGTAGGAACAATATTCATATTTTCACCTATCCTTATCATATAAAAAGAATACATTTTTATACAAAAAAACTTTGACGAAAAAAGGCATTTGCTAAAGATATAACGATAGGAATACCATTTTCACATAAATAAAAATATAGTATAATGATTTCATAAAAATACCGAAGCCAAAAAAGTAGTAGAAAGAAGGAAAATATGTCATTCAAAGATTTGAAGTGGTTAGTAAATAGAAGAATAATAAATAAAAAGAATATCATCTTTATAATTGTTTTTACAATTTTGATTACAATCATGTTTTTATGCCTTACACTTGTTTTCTATAACATAGATACAAAATACAAATTTCCCAAAGAAGATGATAATAGCCGTATCTTAATAGCATATGGAGATAGCTCAAGATATGAAGATTTAAAAAATATAAATCATGTCTTAGAAGTAGAAAGCACTAGATATCTTAACGTCATCCTTGCACCAGCAACAGAATTTAAAAAAGATGATATGGATACAATCATATGGGTACACACTTATTTTCAAGATTTAAACTATAAAATAAAAAATGGAAGAAACATTGAAAATCAATGGGAAGTAATTTGCCCGGATTCTTTTTATCCATATAGTAGTTCTATTGGAAATGAAACCAATAAAATAAAACCTTCATTATTTTTAAAAGGAACAGAGATTATTGGCAAAACATTTAAAGTAACATCGAAAAATGAAGACCACTTAAATCAAGAATACACATTTACTATTGTCGGAACATATGATGCGAAAAAAACTACCAATGAAGTAAACTCTTGCTACACATCCAAAGAAAGTATGGACTATCTATTAAGTAAATATAAAGGATATGGCACCAATACTTATTCAGATGGGACAACTTATGAAATTCGTGATGAATTTGATGATGTAATGGTTCGAGTAGATAAATATGAAAACGTTGAAGAAGTTGCCAAAGCCATTGATGAAAAAGGATTCAATGTTCAACGTGCATTATATGTTAATGAGAATCAAATAGATCTTTCTATAAGTCAAACCGTTTTAGTATTCATTATTTTAATATTAATATGTGTAAATATCATCTATAACTTTATATTGAAAAAAAGAAAGTATAATGAAAATTATAATGAATTATTAAAGAGTTGTGGTTATAACAAAGAAGAAATATATAATATAGAATTATTGGAAAATTTAGAATTAGTAACCATCAGTATTATAATCTCGTTAATTCTCTATTTTATAATTTACTTCATCATGACAAAATTTGTATTAATGTATGCACTTTATAATAATCTTAGAATTGATATTCCATACTTTGGACTTCTAATAAACATCATCCTAATTTACAATTCCGCTGCAGTCTGTAGTTTTTCCATTTCAAACAAAAGTAAAAAATGAAGATAAAAAAATAGAAAGGTAAATATATGAATATAGAAAATATTGAAAAAATATATCAAACAACGAAAGAAAAAGTAGTGGCACTAAGTGAAGTAACATATGAATTTAAAAAGGGAAAATTTTATGCCATCATGGGTCATAGTGGATCTGGAAAAAGTACCCTATTAAGTATTTTAGGATGTTTAGAAACAAATTACACAGGGTCTTATAAAATAGAGGGAAAAGATGTTTCAAAATTAAACGATGAAGAATTATCAAAAATTAGAATGAAAAAAATTGGCTTTGTCTTTCAAGATTATTTCCTAGATGAGCATCTGAAAGCATACGAAAATGTCATGTTACCTATGTTAATCAATTCTGAAATCAAAAAAGAAGAACGCCAAGAAAAAGCAATGAACTTAATCAAAAAGATGGGCCTAGAAGAACGAATGAATCATTACCCAAAAGCATTATCAGGTGGAGAACAGCAAAGAATATGCTTAGCAAGAGCATTAGCAAATAATCCCGATTATATCTTAGCAGATGAACCAACTGGAAACTTAGATGAAGTAAATGAAGAAAAAGTATTTACAGAATTAAAAAAGTTATGTAAAGAAGGAAAGTGTGTTATTGCAGTTTCTCATAGTAATGAAATAAAAAAATATGCAGATGAGATTATAACTTTAAAAGGTGGAAAAATAGTGAAGTAGTAAGAAAAGGCATTTTTAACAAGTGGTTGAATGTTTGAAATAACAACCTTTTTAGGAGAATGATTATGTTAACAATAAAAAGTTTTTTGAGAAAGAAAACAACCAAAATTTATATTGTAATTCTTTGCTCCATCATGAGTGCACTTTTTATTTTATGGGTAAGTCAAAAGCACTATATGAATTTAGTAAATGAAAAATATGCAGGATCTTTTATCGCATTAACCATCGAACAAAATGAAGAATTGAAAGATCAAAACATTCTGGATATCCATCGAGCTATTTTAATAAGCCAAGATACTTATATCGTAGAGGATTCAAATTTGTGCGATCATTGCATAGTCGTTTCCGAAGAAATGGCCGAATATGTAAATCAAACAATCCCATTAAAAGTAGGAGATAAAACCATAAATGCCGATGTCATAAAAACATATAAAAAACAAAAACTTTTTAATGGAATACTAATTAGTTCAAAACTATATCAAGAGTTAAACGAAGGTACTAAGGAAAATACTTATTTATTCAATTTAAAATATTGGTCGAAATGGCAACAAATAACAAAAAAATTAGAAAACAAATATCATAAAGAAACAATGGTTTATTTAAATCAAAATAATCAACCAAGTTATGAAGATAAAATAAAAATAATTACCACATTCATGAATTGCTTAATAGCACTTTGGGTTCTTGTTTTTGCTGTTATTCTAGTAAACATTGCAAGTGATGAAAAGAAAATCCATAAGTTATACACCTACCTAGGTTATTCAAAAAGAAAAATCAAACAAATTCTTATTGCCAAATACATGATTTTATTAATTATTGCCGCTACAATAATGGGAATCATTTATTTCATAATCAATAATCTGCCAATTAAGTAAAACCGGTTTCACACAGATAACCGACCGGACTAAACCGGCCAACCGACCGGACAAGACCGGCCGGAATGCTAAAATTTGCAAAAAGACCGGATATATGAAATAAGAATTAAAGATATTTCGACAAAAATATAAATAAATTATAGTATAATAAGCTCTATTGGAGGGATACCATGCGATTAGAAGATTATGAAAAAATAGAATCAACCAATATAGACTATAAAGAAAAGTTAGAAGAATCTCATCCAAGAAGTTGGCTGAAAAGTGTATCTGCATTTGCAAATACAAATGGTGGAGTATTACTATTTGGAGTTAATGATAATAGACAACCGGTTGGAATTGATAATGCTAAATATACTGCATCTAAAATAGCAGAATTAATAAATTCAAAAATAAGTCCAATACCTAGATATGAGTTACATTCATTCCAAGAAAATGGCCTTGATTTCATAGAAGTAAAAGTTGGAGATGGACCTGCTGTTCCATACTATTATTCTAGTGATGGTAGAAAAATTGCATATATAAGATCCGGAGATAAAAGCATTGAGGCACCTACGCACGTTTTAGATAATTTACTTTTAAAAGGAAACAATAAGACTTTTGATAGCTTGCCTAGTATATATAGGTTAGGGGATGTCAGTTTTACTTTATTAGATGCAACATTAAAAAAAGAGACAGGAACGCCAATTGATACAAATAGAGATTATATTTCGTTAAATTTAATGAATAGCGATGGGTTTATAACTAATGCCGGATTACTCATTTGTGATCAAGGATTGCTAAAACAATCAAGAATTTTTTGCACTCGATGGAAGGGTACTGTAAAAGGATCTATTGATGGGGATGCAATTGATGATAAAGAATACACAGGCAGTATAATAAGTTTACTTGAAAATGCAGAAACCTTCATAAAAAACAACTCAAAGACCGGTTGGGAAATTAATGGAATGTTCAGAAAAGAATTTGCAGAATATCCTACTAAAGCAGTACGTGAAGCAATAGTAAATGCAATAATACATAGAGATTATCAGATCCTAGGATCTGAAATTCATATAGACATGTATGATGATAGATTGGAAATAACATCTCCTGGGGGAATGGTCGATGGAAGTCAAATTCAAGATTTAGATTTAACTAAAATACCATCTTTAAGGAGAAATACTATAATATCAGATATATTTAATAGATTACATTTTATGGAGCGAAGAGGTAGCGGAATAACAAGAATTATCGAATCGTATGCAGATTCTGTACATAAGCCAAAATTTAGTTCTAATGTTTCAAGTTTTACTGTTATATTTCCAAATAAGGGCTACATTCATAAAGCAAACAAAGAGAACATAAAAAATAGTAACATAGTAGATGATAAAGATTACTTTTTAATAAAAATTTATAAAAATCTAGGAGGAAAAGTAAGAAGTAGTTTTTTAGAACGCTTACAGAATCTATTTAATATTGTTGGATATGAAAAGGAATTTACAAGAGAAAAAATAGAAGAAGTATTTATGGTAAAAAAATCACGAGCAAACGAAATTATAACTATGTTAATAAATAATAATATTATTGAGAATGACGAATTATTGTATAAGTTTAAAAAATGAGAAATAAGCAAAATCAGCT
>CANQXM010000002.1 GCA_947627835.1 uncultured Bacilli bacterium
AGATCAACTTATTTTAATGTCTTCATTGACAAGACACTTTTTTGCGTGTCAAAATTTAATTATTTTTTTTCAACCTTTTCTTCCTTTCTTTATTTAATAGTTTAAGTATGAAATACGAAGATTAAAGAAATATTAAAAAGATATATAATATCCATCAAACTATAGCAGTGATTCGAAAAATTTGAATAACTGAATTTTCATTTCATTCATTATATAACAGAATCTTCGTTTGATAATACTTTTTTATACTATTTTATTACATGAAAAAAGCAAACTTTCTATTCTCCCGTTTGCTTTTATTCATTTAAAATTTTTTAGTCATTACTCTCTCCATACATTTTTCCTTTTGTTTCAAGTCCTAGTAATCTTCCGTATTCAAAGATGTAGGATAAACTAAATAAGAATAATATTTCTACTAAATCATATGTTTCAAATTCGATATTTAGATCTGTGCTCAATAATAGTTCAAATACACCTCCACCAATATTAGTCATGATGATGATGATAATCATTTTCCAAGCAATCTTTTTGATTAAACTTACATTTTCTAAAGTAAAGGGAGTTTCTCCTTGATTGATATTATCAAATAAATTTTCTAAATGCTTCAATATGATTGATGTCAAAATCATTGTTACTAAGAGAACAGCAAAACCGGTTTCTACATAACCAATTACTTTGGCTTTGCTATTCTTTTCAAATATTGATACTACTTTGGTATTTAAAAATTCTTTATCCGCATCTGCTAAAACTAATGCTCCCGCTTTTAAAACAACTTTGTCATTTTCTTCTAAAAGATGGATATTGTGATCTTTTAAATTTAAAGTTAAATGATTGTCTTTAATTTCAACTTTATTAATCAAATAAGGTGTAGCAATTAAAATTAATGAAAGAAAAGGAATCGCAATATAACAGAAAATTCTTCCTATTTTAGAGATTACGGAAATGATTTTACTTAACGCTTTCATTTTCTTTTGTTCTTCTTTTTTTAAACTTACTACTTTGGTTTTTACTTCAACTCCAAGTGAATCAATATCCATCATGCTATCATTTACTAAATCATTAATTTTACAATGAAAGATTTTACATAGTTCTAATAAATTATTCATGGTTGGATAAGCATCTCCGGTTTCCCATTTACTTATGGATTGCCTAGAAACATTTATTTTTTCCGCTAAGTCTTCTTGTGATAGTTTTTTTAAAATTCTAATTTTCTTTAGATTATCTCCAAATTTCATTTAGAGTACCTCCCTTTTCATCATTCATTATATATATGAAAGTCATTTGAAACTATCAACTTTTAGTTGCACTTGCTTTTTATATTCATTTTGCTTGTAAGTTATTTATGAATATTTTTTGAAATGTATCTTCTACAAAATTATTATCATTCATTTTATTTTCTAAGTATTTATTGAAATTATTTTGATTGATACCATGATCTACGATGTCTATAAAATGAGGATACGCTTCTTTTATTTGGTTTCTACTTACTTGATAGGTATTGCCACTAAAATGAAATGTAATTTGTTCTACATTATCGATTAAAGCGAATATTGCTATTGCATTGTATAGTAATGATTTTTCTAAGTAATGGCTCTCATTCACATACCAATCGGTAATATGGTAGTTGATTGTTAATCCAAGATTCTCTGAGTCAATTTCAAAAACATAACCATATTCTGCTAGTGGTAAATTATCAATCAAATGACTATCATTGCTATTGTTTCCAACATATTCATTTTGATATCGGATGATGTTCTTGATTCCTGATTTATCTCGGTTAAAAGGGGTTATTGGAATTGTATCTTCAGTGTACTCTTTTTTGGTATCGATGATGTAGTATTCATTTTTGGTATTTTGATTTATTCGATACACGTTATAAAATGGTGCTTTATAAACAATCATATCTTCCCCAGTTTTAATCAGATATGAAAATCTTGGGGCAACTTTATTTAATACTACATTTGAATAATCTAGCAAAAGTAGTACTAAGAACCCTACCATAAAATAACCTATTCCTAAAAAGATTTTTTTGAAAATGTTTTTGCCTCTTTTTATATTCACAAATCCAAAAGTAGATATGAGTAAGCCCATGATGGAATGAATGGATCCCCAACTACTATCCGGCGGATAAATAGTAAAGGCGATGAAAATAAAACCTAAACCAAAGAACATAATCATTTCATAAATTAATTTGTTTTTTTCCGATACTTTTTTATTTGAATAATTGATGGTATCAATAATATTTTTTTCTAACCTTTTTTGATAATGTTCTTTATCGACTTTTTCTCCACTTAATAAATCATTTACCGTTATTTTTAAAATTGTGCATAACTCTACCATAATGGAAGCATCTGGCAATCCTTTGCCACACTCCCATTTCGATACTGCTTTAGAAGTGATTCCTAACTTTACTGCAAGTTGTTCTTGTGTTAATTTCTGTTCTTTTCTACAAGATGCAATGAATTTTCCTATTTTTTCTTGATTCATATTTCTTGCTCCTTTCGAAAACAACCATATCATCTTAACACAAGTTTTAACACCTACCATTCGTAGAGTTTGGATATTTATTTATGCAAATAGTATTTCCCTTTTTGAAAAATTAATGTTTTATCTTGTACCATCATTAGTAAATATGGATTTTTAATTATTTCTTTTGGTAAATCTTTTGCTTTTATTCCTTTTTCGAAACTTGTAATATGGTTATCTTGAAAGTATTTAATTATATTTTCTTTTGATAAAGATGCTTTATCATTTTGATATTTGCTTTTCATTATCATTATATAGATAATCCCCATTACACAGATTATAGGTATAAGAAATTTTAGAATTTCAAGCATTTCGTTTCACACTCCTGCAAATTACTTTACCTTTTTCTTTTATTATTTATTTAATAACCAATCAACTATATTCATTTTTGTTATTCCATCGTAATCAGTTTCCATATCCATATCATAAGTTATTAAATATTTTGGATAATGGTCTCCTGTTTTTTGCAATGATTTTAGTTCTCTTTCTAATACTTTTTCATCTCTAACCGTTAATGCAACTTGAAAATATTTAAGTCCATCTCTATTTTCAGCAACAAAGTCTATCTCTAAATCATCTAATTTTCCTACATATACTTTATATCCTCTTCTTAACAATTCGAGATAAACTATATTTTCTAGTATATGTCCCATATCACTATCAGCTTTTTTACCCAATAAGTAACTTCTTAATCCTTGATCTACAACATAATATTTGTAATCCCTAGCAAGTAAATTTTTACCTTTAACATCAAATCTTTCGGCTTTATATATCAAAAAACTTTCGACAAATGCAGATATATAATTTTCAACTGTATGATTGCTTGTAGACATTCCCTTACTTGTTAATGTATCACTTATCTTTTTTGTTGATATTGGACTACCTATGCTATCAAATATAAATTTTAATACACTTTCTAAACGCATTTTATCTGTTATATTATTTTTTGTTATTATGTCTTTGTAAACTATTGTAGTAAATATCCCTTCTAAATATGTATCTAAATCATTTGGGTTATCTTGAAGTATTGGTATATTACCAGGCATACCACCATACTTCATATAATCTAAGAAATACTCATAATGACTTTTACCAGAGTCATTAAAAGCACTTAAATACTCTTTAAATGATAATGGTAATAATTTTATTTCTACATATCTTCCTGATAATAATGTTGCAAGTTCACCAGATAATAAATAAGCATTTGACCCTGTTATATAAACATCAACATTTTTCTTTATATATAAACTATCAACTGCTTTTTGGAACATGGGAACATTTTGAACTTCATCTAAAAATACATAGAATTGTTTTTTAGAATCTAATTGCTTATTTACATAATCGTATAATTCCTTGTAATTTTCAAATTGATATTCAGCATCTTCAAGATTTATCTTTATGATTTGATCATCTTTTATTCCTATCTCTTTTAAGTAATTTATAAATATTTCAAATAATGTAGATTTTCCACATCTTCTTATTCCTGTAATAACTTTAATTAAATCCTTATCTTTAAACCTTTTTAATAATTCAAGATATTCTGTCCTTTCTATCATAGTTTCACCTCTGTTTCCAGTATATATTAAATTTGATGTTAAGTCAAGTTTTGGAAATATTTTTCCAAAACTTATCAAAATTTAGTAGTTTTGGAAAAATATTTCAAATAAAAAATATTTGGTTTTCATCTATGTATAAAGTTCTCATAAATAAAAGAACTAACAAAAATGGCACCCAAATAAAGTTGTCTTATTACTTATCCAAATTTATTAACTGATTCGATAATGTCCTACTATGTCGTTTCTTAATTCTAATATATCTTCTTCATAGTTTTTTTGATAAGGATTTGCATGATGAATCACAAATGGCACTCCGTTTTTATTTCTTTTATCAGAAATTATTCCAATATGTTTTGTAAATATCACTATATCTCCACCTTGCCATTCTTTTATTTTGGAGATGTCCGTTGTTAATGTTATGGCATTATTCTCAAAATAAACTTTTAAATTATTGACTCTTCTAAAATCAATATTCTTATCTACTACTTCAATATTATAGCTATCACGATTATTTTTTACATCTTCATTAACTAAGTTCATTAAATCATACCCTGCATCTTTTAAACCAAATGCTACAACATCTGCACAAACACCAAATTCGTCATTTGGATAGCCAGTTGCATAATATTTACTTTTATATTTTGGCTTTGTTTTTATATAATTTCTGACATTATTTAAAATATCTGTTTGATCGTCAATCCCATCTTCATCTTGATCTACTAAACTCACATAGGGTTCAATCCCAAAATCCGCATTACTATATTTCTTATGAGGAATATAATTAAATATATATAAAATATAAATCGTTAATAAAACTGCTATTAATACAATAGATAAAATGATTAAAATTTTCTTTTTCATCGCTAGTTCTCCCATAACTTATCATTCGTGTTATGATGCAAATTCCATTTTCTTTCACTTATTTTTAATAAAGTTCACGATTATAGCTTTCGAGTAGTTCTTGACATTTTTTATTTTCAATCTGATGAATTTTTAAAATTTCTTTTTCTTTATTTTCCAAATAATTATAGATTATATCATCTCGAAAGCCAATTCCTGCAACTTCTTTTCGATTACTTACAAAATAAATTTCTTTTATATTCGACCAAATAATTGCTGATAAGCACATTGGACAAGGTTCACTCGTAGAATAAATAACACAATCTTTTAAATCATGTGTATTTAATTTTTTACATGCATCTCGAATCGCCATTATTTCGGCATGAGCGGTGGGATCTTTTTCTTTTAAAACTTTATTATTTCCATAACCAGTTATTTTATTGTCTTTCACAACTACAGCTCCAAATGGGCCACCTTCTAAATTTTTAACTCCGAATTTTGCAAGTTCTATGGCTTTATCCAAATAATTCTCCATATATAATCCTTTCTTTTATTCATATCAAATAAAATTGTATTCCATCCTTAAATATCATTCTCTAATAAAATTGGTAAATGTTATTTTTTCTAATTCGGGAGGATTAATACCTTTTTCTTTTCCTGCCTCCACGCATTTTAAATAATAAGCCATATTTTTACCAAGGATTCTCATGATTTGCATGCCTTCTTCATCTTTTCTTACCTCTTCTTTGGTAGATCCATGAACCATATTCCAATATCTAGATGAAATTACGGGCATTTGATTCATGGTATAGTATTTATTTAGTTGGTCAAATGTGGCAGTTGTTCCTGCTCTTCTAGCTGAAACTACGGTTGCTGCAGGCTTTAAGCGAAAGATATCTGGGTTTGCAAAATTTGAATAAAACAATCTATCCATAAAAGATGTTATTGCACCTGTTGCTGATGCATAATGAACTGGTGTTCCAAATACAAATCCATCTGCACTTTTTGCTTTTTCTGCAAATTCATTTACAACATCATTAAATACGCATTTTCCAATTTTTGAACATTTGTGACATGCAATACATCCTGATATTGGTTTTACACCGATCCAAAATATTTCCGTTTCTATTCCTTCCTTATTTAATTCTTTGGCAACTTCGCTAAGAGCTGTGTAAACGCATCCTTCT
Source organism: uncultured Bacilli bacterium (assembly GCA_947627835.1). Taxonomy (GTDB): domain Bacteria; phylum Bacillota_I; class Bacilli_A; order RF39; family UBA660; genus MGBC162267. The sequence goes on from CANQXM010000002.1 coordinate 6,110, forward strand.
TGATGTGGTCCTCCGTTTACTAATAATACTTTCATCATTTTTCCTCATTTCTCTTACTATCTATTATACCAAAGAAAAAGCAAATCTCGTGTAGAGTTTGCTCATAAAAAAATGGTTATGGTACGTTTTTTATATTTAATGTTTTTACGATCTCTAAAAATTCTTTGGTATCATTTTCTTCAAGACCATTATTCATAAAGGCAATGTTTGGATTTAATTCATAGAATGATATATCCGTCCATATTGGTTCTCCGTAATAACCGATTGTTGCTATCACGCCATTATTTAACGTGAGTTCTTCGGTCGTTCTTCCTGTACCGCACACTCCAAATGGATTATTATAAAAAATTAAGCTTGCATATTGATCTTTTGAATCTTTATATAATTTTAAAGCAAATTGATAATCTTCTTCTTTGATTTCTTCATAATGCCAATCTTTTAAAATATTTAATTCAATGTTTGTATTTTCTACTGTTTTTACATATTTTTCTTCACTTGCTTCTTCTTTCATCGAACAAGCAAATTTTGTTTTTTTCCAAGTCGTTACTTGCTCATTATTACTGCAATGGTAATAATTTACAAATAGTCCTTTATCAATATAATTCACGCTTTCTTCGTTTAAATGATCTCTGATTTTTAATAGTGGACTATGATTAAAAATTTTGGCTTGTAAAGTATCAAGAGCAACTACACTTGCTAAAATGCCTAGAGCAATGAAAGTAATTTTTAGACCTTTTTTCATATTTTCTCCATTTCTACAAATTTTATTTGTTTCAATAACATTATATCAAAAGAAGCAAACATTCGATAGTGTTTGCTCGTTAAACTTTCTTTATTTTATAATTGTTCTACAAAAGTATCATATATTCTTCTATATCGATAAGTTATTCGATTCGTACCTTCTTTTTTCTCTTTAACAATTATGTTTAGTTCAACCATTTTATTTAGTATATGATGAATTGAGTTTTTATGAACATTCAGCTCTTCCGCCATTTCTCCAGCGGTAAATACGATTTTTTTCATCATTAAGGGATGCATTTTCAAAACGGTACTACCTTTTATATTTTGTTTGATTGTTTCTTCATCTTCATCATAAACCCGATTAATTTTTTCGATTCTGCCAATATTTCTTGTACATTGATCAACTACGCATTGCAAGAAAAATCTAATAAACCCGGTGATATTTCCGTTTCGGCATTCATTAAGTGCATTATAGTAATTTGCTTTAAATAATTCTATAATTTCAGATAAAAATAATATTGGCTCATCCTCCTTTAGTTTAGCAAGTTGTAAAGTCATTAGTGCTCTTCCCATTCTTCCGTTTCCATCTTTATATGGGTGAATTGACTCAAATTGAACATGTGAGATAGCAACTTTAATAAAGGCTTCGTCATCATACGTATCATTCATGTATTCCATTAAATTATCCAAAAGTTCAGGAACTTCTTCTGGAATCGGTGGAACAAATGTGGCACCATCTTTTCCAAGGCCAATCGGTCCAATATAATTTTGTATGGATCTAATTTCTCCTGGAGATTTATCTTCTCCTCTAACTCCGGAGAGTAATATTTTGTGCATGGAGTTAATCATACTAATGCTAAATTTTTTATCTTTTAATTTATCATTTGCATACTCTAGCATTTTCTTTAAGTTTTTAACTTCTTTAATACTATCATTTGTTTCTTTATAATCCATATAATACATATCATCTTGAGATATTTGCGTTCCTTCAATTCGTGAAGATCGAATACTTTCTCCTAATACTAAAGAATCAAGGAAATATTTTTGATCGAATTTAAATACTTTTAATAACGATTTATATTGTCCATATTTATCGTTTGCTTGACCTAGAAGTTTTATAGTTTCTTTATCCAATTTATAAGAAAATGGTAGCATTTTCGCTTTATATGGTTCCATCTTATCACACTCCTTTCGTATAATATACCATATTTTATTAAAAAATGCACAGTATTTTGCGTTTTATTGTGTGTTTTATGGTAGATATGCACAGTATTTTGCAAAAAACTGTGCGTTTTTATGTATTTTGACACAGTTTTTTCATAATTATTGTGCATTATTGGTTTCTTTGACTATCTTTTTTGACATATTCTAAATTCTATGATAGTGTAATAACTATTTAAAAAAGGGAAAAAGATTATGGAAAAAATTTTAACGATTATTATTCCTGCATATAATACGGAAAAGTATATTCTTCGATGTTTAGAAAGTGTTAAACATCCTTTATTTCATGTTGTCATTATCGATGATGGTTCTACTGATAAAACCCCTTTTATTTTAGATGAATATTGTAAAACGCATCCAGATTTTCAAGTTCTTCATACTCCAAATAAGGGAGCTGCTGCTGCAAGAGTTCTTGGATTATCGTATGTAGATACCACTTATTTTAGTTTTGTGGATAGTGATGATGTTGTTAACACCAATAGTTATCTTCTCGCTTGCTTACAACTTATGGATTCCAATTACAAAGTATTAAATGGGCGAATGTCTGTGTATTTACCTGGATGCCCCATTCGTTTTGATAGTCGAGTATGGGAGAAAGATGACATCAATTTTCAACAAGATAAGCTAGAGTTTAGTAATACAACTTGTTCTTTGCTAGATAAAATCTGGCACCGAGATTGTCTAAGATTATTTCGTGAGAAGAGCACACAAGTTGTTTATGAAGATATGGAATTTGTTTATTATGTATTAGCAAAAAAAGGAAAGATGATGCATACCAATTCACTCATTTATAATTATTGTATGAGAGGAATTGATAATCAAAGTACTTCAGCAATTCAGCTTGATATGCGCTTTGGTAATGGAATTCATGGTTTGTTTCAGGCTTATGAATCCATGAAAAAGAAATTTGTTCATGACCAGTTATTTTCTTCCTACCAAGCAGAGTTAGAAGCCATTTTAATTAAATTGGTTTACCAACGGATTTATAACATCTTTGTAAATAAAAGTATTGTTAATAAAAAAGAAATGATAAAACTTGTTTTAGAAGAATTAACGCGCATTGCTCCAGAATGGACTTCGAATCTGTATCTTTCCGATCATTTTAAAAATAGTGAATATAACGATTATTTGTTTTATTTAGGTACACAAATTGCTTTCTTCTTCTATCACTTGGATATTCAAAAGATTATGCCAAATCAAGAAGATTTCTTAGAAAGTTATACTCAAAAAATTATTTTAAAACCTAATTCATTTTTGTAAAATGATTTTATTCTAATCAATGGAAAAGCATCCAACATTGACGGATGCTTTTTCTCATTTTGAAAGTTTTATCTTTTTAGGACGCGTAATGAAGCGATCTAATAAAGCTAAGATAGCGGGTAAGAAAACTAAAATTAGAATGGTAGAATAAATGGTTCCTTCAGAGATTGTTTTACATATTTTTGCAGCAATTGCCGATGCAAATATGGCAATGATTAATGTTACTAAGATTAAAATTAAGCTCGAAGTTAAAATGGTATGAATGGATTTATTATAGGAGTTAATGATTGCTTCTTTTATTTCCATAGTTTTTCTATGTTCTAGATAATAGGAAGTATACAAAATGGCATAGTCGATGGTTGCTCCCATTAAGATACTTTGAACAATTAAAATGGAAATAAAGTAAACACTTTCTCCGGTTACAGATAAGATTCCCATTGTCAGATAAACGGCACATTGAATAATTAGAACCAATATGGTTGGAAGAATGATGGATTTAAATGTGAATGCTACAACAAGGAAGATAGCAATCATCGTGATGATAGTCATTTCATTTAATTCTTTATCAAATGTTTGACTGATTTCATAAGCCATTGGAGAATCACCGATTATATAGATCTCCTTATTTTCTTGACGCAATAAGTCTTTCATGTTTTGAATTGCTTGAAAGGTTTCTTCTCCTTCTTTTGGGAATTCGGTATTTAAAATAATTCTGGAATATTCTTTTCCTATCAGTAAGTTTTTAGCATCCCTAATTTGCGCTTTGGCATCTATGATATCCGTTTTTAACTCGTCTTCTAGAAAATCATGGTACTTGGGACTTTCTAAAATTACATCGTGAACGTAGTTTATAAATTCTTCCAGTGTCATTTGCCAAGTTTGATTATAGGTTTTATCACTTCCATAGTAAGTATAGAGAACATCGATTGTATTTTTTTCTACTTCATTACTTAGTTTACTTAAGATGGCAAAGATTTCATCGGCGTTATATTGGGTGTTTTGCATACAATTTTCCATAATTTGATGGATGGTATTTAACTTGGTTATTTTTTGATTATCAAAGTTTTTACTATATGTTTCATTGGTAACCACGTCTTTTAAAATGAAGTTAATAAATTCTTTGAATGAAATTTGCATGTTTTTTCCGTTCTGGTTCCATGTGTATAACCCAAGTAATAAACGTAAGTCATTTGGATTTATGTCTAATAAGTTTGCAAGTTCTTCTGCATTCCATTTTTTATTCTTCTTTGTAAAGTCCATGACCTGATTTACAATCTTTAATTCCTTTAAGGTATTCTCTTGCATATTTGTTTTTATCACTGGATCGTTCATGTTATTTAGTAGAAACTCCGTAAATTCTACTGGTGTTAATGCGGTTTGATTTTGGTTGCTTACATAAAGTGCATAAATACTTTTGACTTTGGTTTCATCCATTTCCAGTTGTGTCGATAACTCTTTATAGGAATACTTGGTTTTTGATATACTTAAGTTTATGATTTTGGCAGCAAGTGTAATTTGCTGTTGTTCTTCAGCAGTCATGTTTTTCTTGATGTCTTCGTTTGTTAAAGCAAACTGAATCCATTCTTTTACAGACATATTCCAGTCTTCTGTATTTCCACTCAACCATTTACTTAAATTATAAATTTGATTTAGAAGGGTACTATCTATGTTTAGAATTTTTGCCATTTCTTCTTTTGAATACTTCGTTGGATCTTGTAACATTTCTTTTGGTAAAGCATTTAGTTTACTACTATCTAACTCTTTTAAGTATGGTGTTTTTTCTTTGATAAGTTTGATATTTATTGAAAGTTCTGCAAGAGAATAGGTGTCTTTGTTTTCTTCATCAATATACTTTCCTAGGAAAACTTGATTTACTTGTTGTTCTTCTATGTTTAATAAACTTGCTAATTCTTTGGCATTTCTTGCTTTATTTATTTGTGTTTCGTCACTAAAAGTGGATAAGTATTGGATGGATTCTTTGGTTTTATCATCCAAAAGACTTGCGTACTCTTCTTTTGGTAAGATATTTTTGATGACGAAGTTTGCAAACTCATTTAACGTCATGGTTTCTTTGATGTCCCCTTTTAATAAATAATACTCATAAATTTCTTCGACTAGGGATTCATCCAGTGAAAATGTTTTTGCCATTTCGGTTCTTAGCATTTTCTTTTCAATGATTTCTTTGTTTGTAAAAATGCTTAACTTATTTAAATTTTCTTTAGCTCCCGTAGAGATTTTCGATGCATATTCTTTATTTGGAATGACTTCTTGATTTATAAACGTCAGAAATTCATTTAAGGATACTTCTTGATTTTTTTGGGTAGATAAGTAATAAATTAGTAGATTATCGATTTGATTTTGATCAATTTGTAAGATTTCTGCTAATTCTTCTTTTGTTCTTTTTTGATTCATTGCAGTCGGTGTGATAAAGTTTTTTAAACGGGTGATATCTTTTTTGGTGGTTTCATCAATTTTTTTATTTATTTCTGGATTTTGATACGCTTCTTGTTCAATAAAATCAACAAATTCAGCAAAAGTAAGGGCATTTTTATCTTGATCATTAAAGTAATCATAATAGATAATTTTTAAAAGGTAGTCTTCGATTTGGCTGTTGCTATTATATTCTTTTAAACGTTCTTTTAATTTGTCATAGGTCAGTTTTTGATTGATGGTATTGCTGTAACCTAGCACTTCTTTTACTTTTGGAATATTTTCTAAGTCATTTAATTTGGTAGCAACTTGCTCTTCTTCGTTATTTTTGTAAATTATAGCAATTTGATTATTTTCTGTAAATACTTTTGATATTTCATCGCTTTCATTTTCTGTATAAAGAATTCCTAAATCTCCTTTTAATAAAAAGCTACCTAGAAAAATGATTATGAGTAAAGGAAGGGCTATCCATCGGAAATGATAACTGATTTTTCCTATTTTTTCTAAATGGAAATGAGGTGTTTTTTTCTTAGTTTTTTCAATCCATTTATCGAATATTAAGATTAAAGCAGGAAGAACAAAGAAGATGCAAAGTAAACTAAATAAAACCCCTTTGGCTAGAATAAATCCTAAGTCTTTGCCAATTTTAAAACTCATAAATACTAAGGAAAGAAGTCCAACGATTGTCGTAACGGAACTACTTGAAATGGACTGAAAAGAGGTTGCTAGCGCATTTTTCATAGCTTTTTTCTGATCTTTTTCTTTTTGTTTTTCTTGGTCGTATCGATTCATTAACATAATGGAATAATCCATAGATAAGGCCATTTGCAAAATAGCAGAAATGGAATCGGTAATATGAGAGACATTTGGAAAAAGAATATTGGTTCCTTTATTTAATACTACAGCCATTAAAATAGTAGTTAAAAAAAGGAATGGTTCTGTATAGGATTCACACATTACTAATAAAATTATTAAAGCACAAATTACTGCTAATGCTACAATCCAAATTGGTAAGACATTTTTATTGGCATCAGAAATATCTCCACTTGTAGCTAAGGTATATTCTTGATATTTTTCAGTAATTTCTTCTAGAATGTCTTTGGCAAGTTGGGAATCTGCTTTTTCTTCAATTGAAATGACATATAGCGTAGCATTTTCTTTATTGTATGTACTTGATGAGTCGTATTGTACTTCTTTTACTCCAGCGATGTTTTCAAGTTCCTGAGAAATTTTACTTTTTTCTTCTTCTTGTAAGTTTGTAAACATAATGTTTAAGGTACTATTTTCTGGAAATTCACTTTCCATGATATCCATTCCAACTCTCGTTTCTGAAGTAGTTGGTAAGTATTTTGAGATATCATGATTAATTTTGACATGACTGGATAATCCGGCGGAAATTATGGTAAGTATTAGGAATACTGCCAAAATAAAATATCTTTGATCTACAATAAAGTTTGTTAATTTTTTCATGAGAAACTCCTTCTTTCTTCAAAGGCACTAGTATAGTATATTCTGGTTCTTTTGATTTAGAAAGGATAAATTTTGGTTATGTGTCTAAATTTAGACACATTCTTAAAATATGTATATATTATTTTAAAATTTTATGATATAACTGAGATATCTCTGTGAAAGGAATCGATTATGAAAGTACAATGTCTAAATTCTTCTTCTATGAAAACACGCAACTTAATTAAAAAGGTGTTTGCTCAATTAATTCATGAAAAAAAGGAATTAAATCGCATTACTGTTACTGAACTTGTCAAAAGAGCTGATATTACACGCAGTACGTTTTATACTCATTATGATAATATTTATCAAGTAGCTTCTGAGTATCAAATGCAAACGATTGACCTGTTATGTAATCCCGATTTAAAACTTCATTCTAAGCAAGATATTCTTTCTTATTTTCATAATATTTATACTTGTTTAAAAGAAAATGAAGAAACTTATAAACTCCTTTTAACTGCAGATGATTCCTTATTATTTTTAGATAAACTTAAAAATATTGCTTCTGATAAAATTTATGATGCCTTAAAAAATATTTGTGGAGATCCTTACTTAGATTTAACCATTTCTTTTTTGATGAATGGAATTACAGTGGAAATGATCCGCTATTTTCGAAATGAAAGTTCTTATTCTTTAGAAGACTTATTTGCAAATATTCAAAGTTGGTTTCAAAAATTGTTTTCTTAATTTAAGCAAGTTTTGAGCAAGTCTTTTTGATTATGATTGTGAATTATCGTATTTCTATATCGATATTGTATCATAAAAAAACAAGTTTATTTTGAAGTCACTATAAAATTATTTACTTCATTTTAAACTTGTTTTTTCTTATTTAATTTTTCTTAATCGTAGGGCATTCCCAACAACACAGAGGCTTGATAACATCATAGCAGCACTGGCAATCATGGGACTAATTTCAATTCCAAATTTTTTCAAAAGACCCATAGCAACGGGAATCATGAGTGCATTATAGAAAAAAGCCCAGAATAAATTTTCTTTAATGTTTGTAAGTGTTCTTTTACCAATTTGTAAAAAGATAGGAATTTTACCTAGATCATCATTGGTAATGATGACACTTGCTGAGTTACTTGCGATATCCGTACTACTTTTGAGACTTATGCCAATATCTGCAGTTACTAAAGATGGCGCGTCATTAATTCCATCTCCTACCATCATGACTTTTTTTCCTTGTTTTTGTAATTCTTTTATATATGCCGTTTTATCACTTGGCAAGACATCGGACACTACTTTATCAATCTGTAGTTCTTTGGCAATTTGTTTAGCAGTCGTTTCATTATCTCCGGTAAGCATGATGACATCGTAGTTTGCTTTTTTTAAGGTTTCAATCGTTTGGATAGTTTCTTTTCTTACAATGTCTTTTACACCGATAAGGGCGATGATCTCATTTTCTTCCATTACATAAATGATGCTATTTTTTTCTTTGGTTAATTTTTCTTCTTCTTTTTGATAAGGATTCTTCTGATCTTTTAAAATACTTCGATTTCCTAATACGTATTTTTTATTATTTACTTTGGCTTTGATTCCTCTTCCTGGTAATTCTTTAAAATCTTCTACTTTGAGGTTTTCTCGTTTTTCATTTTGGAAGGCTTTTGCTAAGGGATGAGAAGTCTTTGATTCGATATTACTAATGATGTTTAAAAGGGTCTCTTTGTCATAATTGGAATGGTTATAAAATGCAGCGATTTGGGGCGTTCCATATGTTAATGTTCCGGTTTTATCAAAGATGATGGTATCAATATGAGAAGCCATTTCCAACGTTTCACTGGATTTAATTAACAAATTACTTTTTGCAGATGCACCAATGGATGTTACAACTGCAAGTGGCGTGGCAAGTCCAAGGGCACAAGGACAAGCTACTACGAGTACGGTAACCATAGTAATTAATGCTTCATTTAAACTCGCATTGAAAATGAGATTCCCAATTAGTGTTAAAACCGCTAGAATGATGATAGAGGGAACAAAGTAAGCACTGATTTTATCAGCAATTCGTGAAATAGGCATTTTGGAATTACTTGCTTCTAATACGAGATGAACCATTTCAGAAATAGTCGATTTCGGTCCAATTTTTTCTGCTTTGTATTCAACAACGCCATCATAGTTCATACTTCCTGCAACAATTTTATTCCCTACTTGCTTTTTAATGGGCGTAGATTCTCCGGTAATGAAGGATTCATCAAAATGAGCCGTTCCATCTGTGATGATTCCATCCACTGCGACTTTCATTCCAGGTTTCACTATTAACAAATCCCCTATTTTGACTTCGTCGATGGTTGTTTCTTGTTCTTTTCCATTCTTTTTTAAAAGAGCACTTTCCGGTGTTACTTTTACTAATTCTTTGATGGCTTCTTTTGTTTTTTCTTTGCTATGTTGATCAATGGTTCTTCCTAATTTAACAAATAGAATCATCATACATACAGATTCAAAATATAGATGCATTCCGGCGTCCATGCGTCCAAAGAATAGAAGAATTACATTTACAAAGCTATATAGGAAACTGGTTAGAACTCCTAAAGAAACTAAAGTATCCATATTGGGAGATTTTAAAAATAAGTTTTTGATTCCCTTTATGAAAATATCTTTTCCATAAATAAAATAAGGAATCGTACATATTAATAAAGCAAGGGCATGATTTTTGGGATTTTCTTTCATACTCAAAGCAGGAATTTCTGGAAAATGAAACATATGAGCCATAGATAGATACATGATTAATATCATGAAAAGGCCAAGTGCAATTAAAATCAAAATACTTCGATCTTTTTTATTTTTTTCCTCTTCTTTATAAATTCCTTTGTAAGTGTATCCAGAGTTTTTAATATAACTTGCTAAGGTATCAATACTGATATCATCTTCATAGTGAATAAGTGCTGTTCCCATGACTAAATTTACAGAAACATCAATGATTCCTTTTTGTTTGCTTACGTATTTTTCAATGTGGTTGGAGCAAGCAGAACACGTCATTCCTTCAATTTTTAAGATAATCTTTTTCATGAAATTATCCTTCTATAACTTCAAAGCCAAGTTCATTTATTTTGTCTTTCATGATACGCATTGGCACTTCTTTGGTAAGAGTACACTTTACTTCTCCCGTTTTGTGATTGGCATCTACTTTTTTGATACCTTCTATATCACTTAAAGCATTTTTAATGCGATTTTCACATCCAGTACAAGACATTCCTTTTACTTTTACAATTACTTTTTCCATCTATTTTTCCTCCTATTTATGAAATCTTTTAAATAAACTGATGATTTCATCGAGTGATTCTAATTTGCCATTTTCTAAATCATCGGTAATACAACTATATAAATGTTCTTCTAAAATCATGTTGGATAAATTTTGAATGGCTTTTTCCACTGCAGCTAGTTCGATTAGTACATCGTTGCAATAAACATTTTCATTAATCATTTTTTGAATGCCATGAATTTGACCTTCAATTCGATTTAGACGATGATTTAATAATTCTAGGTCTTTGGTTCCACGTTTATTTTTTCGATAATGACAACATTTCTCACTCATTTTTTTCACCAGTCTTATTATAATATAATTCTTAAAAATATAAAATAAGGGGGTATATGGTGGATTTCCTTTTAAAACAAATATTTACTCGTTTTTTAAAATGAATTCTTTTAATTTATTTATTTGGCGATTTAGTAAAACACATAGCCGATAGATTCGTTTATCAGAATATCCAGTTAAATGTTGGTATTGATGTAATAGATCATCAAACCATTCAACAATTCCATCTAATTTGCTTATTTCAATTCTTTTTGGGTTTTTAACTACTTTTATGATTTCATCAAATGGTTTTACTTCATAAAATAATCTTCCACTTCCAGAAATGTGTACTTCATCTTCATCATAATATTCGATATTTAAACTTTGACCGTTATCAAATATTGGTGCTACATCTAGCCATTTTAAGGTATTCACATCTCTTATAATTCCAAAGTTATTTAAATGGCGATCTTCATTCATAATCAGAAAATCTAGAATATACATATTCTCCATTTTTTCTCTTGCATTTTCTATTCCATTATCTTCTAATTTTTTAATATATTCTTCATAATCTTCTAAACTATCATGTTTTTTCATATCATTTTTAATTTGATAGCAAGTAATTAGTTCTGTATCTTTCGTTATAAAGCAGGGGCATTTTGATACTACGATATCTTTATAGGTATCAATGGTATATTCTACATGATTAAATCCGAGTCTTTTACAAATTTCACTTGCTAATGCTTCATTAAATGGTTGCAGCGTCTCATTTTTATAACCACCTTTTAATAGATATCTTATTCCGTTTTCTATTATCCAAGCTTTTTTAAGCATTCCATCGGTAGTATTATTTGGAGTTTTTAATGAAGTTTCTCTCGTAATTGTTTTACTATTTACTGATAAAGATGCTTCCATAAACTCTGCATAATCAAAATCATTGTCAAAGAAATTAATATCATCATAGGAAACGTCACTATCATAAGGTTTTAACCAATATTGATCGGATAAGGATAGTCCAAAAGCTTTATCTAAAAGTTCATAGGGTGCTATTATATTTAAACGATGTAATAATAAATCTAATTTATCACGCCATGAAGGAATTCCTCTTCCTTTAAACCAATCACTTAAATTTTTTCGAAAGGGAGTGTCATTGATATCATCTTCCATATAAAAACTTTTTAAAATATAAGGTGCATAATTGATGTCTGTTACTTCGTAGATTCTATCGAAAAATTTTGATGTTTCATTATATTCAGCAGTCAATACTTCTTTATTTTTATTCATTAGTATACATTTCATGAGTTAGTCACTTCCTTTTTAATGCTATTATTATACCATACTAAACTAGATAAAAACACTTTCTCTGATGCAATTTTATCCATTTTCATTCATGGTTTTTCCTCTTTAAAATTTACTTTTTAATCCTAATCGTTAAATGGTAATAATTTCATTAAAAATCTTCTTTACTTATATGATATTCCACCATTTTTTTAACATATTTTAAAAATAGGTTAAATTTTTATTTCTATTTTCACCAATTTACGAATTTGTCTTATCCGTGATACAATGAAATTGAGGTGATATTATGGCTATTCAGGATCCAAAACCGGATGAAATTGTTCCTTCAAAAACTCAGAAAGGAAAGCAAGAAGGATTTACTATTCTTTTTACTGAGGCATATGCTATGCCAAGTAATACTTATGTGGAAGATGATTCTCATACGTTTACGGTTTCTCTCGATCGAAGTCTTTGTTGGAAGAATTTTGGACGATGTTGGTTTGATGAAGGAGAGCGGGAGTTGATTGCCAAACAAACTGCTTATAAGGAGTGGTTACTGGAGTTTTGTCCGCCGAAAGACTATGCTAAGTGTGGAATTATGTTTGGAATAAATGGAGTTTGCCATACAACTTCTAACCGAGAATTATTGATTGGAGAAGATAACGTAGATGTTCGTCTTGCGCCGAAAAATTTTGTGACGGTTTCTATTTTTGGTAAATATGGGTTTGGTTTAGATATTTTAAAACAACTCATTACAGATTCTTATCATCGGGCAAGTTTACAAGTACCGATGGCAGAAGATGTTTTACAAATGGTACTGGATCGTATTGATCAAACTTTAGATGATGAAGTTTTGGCTTGGAGACAACTGATGAGTGAATATTTCATGTTACCAATTGAAACCATCTTACAAAAGCATCCGGATGCCGTGGCAAATTTACGGATGATGATTACTCATCTTTTACAAAACCGTGAACTCATTTATGAAGAATTTCGCAAACGACAAGTTGTTCAACCGACCTATGAAAAAAATATTTATATGTTACTCAGTCAAAGCGTTTCTAATTATTTGGACTTTTTGGTTCAAGCAGGCTATATTGATAATACGATGCGTACCAATGCCTTACAAGCAATGATCCTATTTTTTAATCGTTTGTTTCGCGTCGTTGATGGACAAGTACAAGCCGTTACCCAAATGGGAGGACTTGATCAAAATCTTGTTAAAAAATTACAACGAACGGGTAAAATTTAACTCTAAGTTTTCTTAGAGTTTTTTAATTTATTTGATTAAAAGTGCTACAAAATGTATCAAAAATAGTTGACTTTTTATTAAAATGGGTTCAAAATGGAATAAATGAAAGCTTATTTTCCATATTATTAGTAGGAGGTTTTTTATATGTTTACTTATGTAAAAGCCAAAAACTTTAAATCTTTAAAAGATGTCTTTTTTCAATTTAATAAAAATAAAACTACGACAAATCACCTCATTGCATTATACGGAGAAAATGGCAGTGGGAAAACACATGTAGTTGAACTTTTTAAATTTTTGCAATTTGTTACGATGTCTCGTTTACTGGATACTTCTGTTCAGAAATTACCCAAAGAATTTTTTGAAATGCGCTATCAAGTGGAAGAAAATTTTTCTCATGAACTTAGTTCTTTGTTATCTACTAACTTTCATCTTGTTGACTATCGAATGATTGATGAAACGGATCCTACTGAAATTGAATTTGGATTTAAAATTCAACAAAAAGAAGGATTTTACTTCATTCGTTTTAATCATGAAATCCTAGAAGAAAAACTATATTATGTTGCTGAAAAACAAAAGACCTATTTGTTTGATATTCATAGGGAAAATGGAAAAATTGTTAAAAATTTCAGTAAACAGGTATTTAAAAATGAAAAATATAATAAAGAGTTGAAAGAAACGATTGATCAGTTATGGGGCAAGTATTCTTTTTTATCATTACTAACTTTTGAAATTCACGAAAAGAATCCTGATTATATTAAAGAGAGTCTTTCTATTTCTTTATGTGAAGTTCTTACTTTGATTAGCCAGTTAACGGTTTTTGTCGATCGAAAATCTATGCCAAATTTACTAGATTCTCTTTTTGCACCGAAGGCAGATTTTCGTATTCAATCTGGAACGATCATGAAAGAAAATCTTATGGAACTACAAAAATATGAAACTGTTTTAAATATTTTCTTTACTCAAGCTTATGCAGATATTAAAGAAGTAAAATATCAAACTATTGAAAAAGAGGATCAAATTCAGTATGAACTATATTTTTATAAAGTAATTGGAGGAACTTTAAAAGCAATTCCTTACCGCTTAGAATCTGCTGGAACAAAACGAATTTTAGATCATTTTGATGTCATAACTGGTGCACTTCTTGGAGAAGTTGTTGTGATGGATGAAATTGATAATGGAATTCATGATTTACTTATGAAGAATATCATTTTATCTATTCAAGATGAAATTACTGGTCAGTTAATTTTTACAACTCATAATACGCTTTTATTAGAGGTTTTACCAAAAGAAAATATCTATATTATATTTACGAATCCTACTGGAGATAAAATGATTCATTGTATACGTGATTACTCTATTCGTATTCAAAAGAATCATAATGCTAGAGATTTATATTTAAAGGGAATCTTTGGAGGAATTCCAAATACGGATTATATTGATTTTGAAGAAATCAAATACAACTTAGAAAAGAGCGATCAACATGATGAAGAAACGTCCTAATTATATACGTATTATTGTGATTGCTCATGGAAAAAGTGAACTTTTACTTGCAGAACATATCAAAAGTAATCTTCATCTTCCGATTCAAATCTATGCTGAAAATCATGGAAAAACCAGTATTATGATTGATGGACTTCCCAATGTTCTTGGCAATAATATTTTTAAAAATAAAACTTCTTTGTTACGTCATTATGCAATTGAAACTAGTGGAAAGCAACTTAAAAATTTGGTTATCATGCCTATTATGGATTTAGATGAAACGAGTGTAGAAGCTTATAAATCGAAAGAGATTTTTGCTAGTCATTGGCTTTCTCCTTATATTGTTCCAATTTGGAATAATGAAAATTTGGATGCCGTTTTATTTCATCTTGGACTTATTGATCATATTCCGAATGATAAAGAAAAAGGAAAAATGTATCGTCAGCTTTTTCCTACTAATCATGAAGGTCCTGATTTTGAACAAGTAAAAATGTTAAGGGACGCATTTAGAAATTCGAAAAACACAAATATGGAAATTTTTTTGGATGCCTGTCTCCAGTGTTTTGAAGAGTTCTATTCGGATGATACCAAAAGTTCATAAGGACTAGCTAGAGTTCCATTGCCACTTGTCATTTTCACTCCGGCTTTTAGATTGATGACTGGTCGTACTCCATTTGGAAAATTCACACTGTTTCCCATCAGTGTCCCATCATAATACATGGCTCTTACGTAGGCAAAGTCACCAAAAAAGGCTCCAGATGACATCGTCCAGTAATTACTTCCGTTATATAAATAAAAATGGGTGTTAGCTGCAATGTAAATGCCACCGGCATAGGTAATTTCATCTTGGGTAATTAAACCAATGGGATAGGTTAAGGCGCCATTCCCTATCGTTTTATCTGTTACTGTGAAACGGTCACTTGGATTTTCACAGCGGTATGTGACATCCTTCCCTGCTATGTCATAACCGCGATAATAGGTTTCTTTTTCACCGAAGCCCATTTCATTTTGATGATACCAATTTCCAAAAGGGGAAAACTGGTTTTCAATTCCAAGTTTCGTTGCAAACTCATAAAAATTTTGATAAACCTCTTCTTTCATAATGCTTCGGTCATTACAAAAAAGAGTATCTGATATCATCTTTTCATAGATTGTATTTTGAAGATTTGTTTCATACCAAGCATCTAGCGCTTTTTTAATTGTGCTATCCACTTTATTTGTTTGGGCATTTTTTTCACTGGTACTTGGAACATCTCCGTACATATAACCTACATATGCATTATCACTGGCATTGGTATTAAAACTTACAGCAGTGGTAATTTGAGAATCTGAGCCTTGATAATCTTCTTTCTTGGTTTTATTTGGATCATATTCTCCAGTATAGATTAACCGAATGGAATCATCGCCGTTTACTCTTATAATTCGCCACATTTTATTTGCAAAGACCACATAATTATTTTCTACTTCTCCACGAAAGTAATAACTGACTCCATAGTCATCAAATGTTTTATAAAGGCCATTTGTTGTATCATAATGATTGATATCATACGTAAAAGCAAATTGATCATAATAGGGACTATCTTTATATTGTGCTAAAATGCTTGCAAATTGTTCTTCGATTTCTTCTTTGGACTTCACGCTTACAGCAGCTTTTCCAATTTGAGGAACATTTTTGGTATCTACCTCTGCAATTATTTTACACATCAAGGCATTTTCTCCATATTTTTTTATGCACTTTTCTTCTTCGGTCGGAACGGATGATGTATAAAACGCTTTTACGGTTATTTTCCCTTGATAGGTTTTTGAATTTGTTTTTGAGCTGGCTTTGGTATTTTCATCTAACCATAGACGTAAATTATATTGAACGCTACCTTCTTTTGAGAAATATTCTGTATAAAGTTTTCTTGAATTTTGAGCGTTTTTAATAGTTGGAGTAGCCTTTTCATAACCGTTTAGTATTCCTAAGGTGTGTTCTTCCTTGTTTTCTGTATTTAACTCTACTTTTAGGTATTCATCTGATAAGTCACTACCCTTTAATTCCTCTAAGTATATTTCATACATAACATTCGATGAGCAGGTATTTTGAATGGTAAATTGATAAGGCTCTGTACTCATTCCTTCTTGATCGGTCATTGGCAAAACATTGGGTAAGTAAATTCCACTATTATCTTCTGTAAAATCCACTTTTAAACAATCTGTTGCTACGACATTTGCCATGTTTTCTTCACTTGCAAACAACCAATGCGCGTAGGAAGTTCCACTTACTACCAATATAATTAAAAGAAACGTTACTGCTAAGAAAAGAAGTATTTGCTTTTTCATAAGGCTGTCCTTTCATTTTTACTACTCTCTTATTTGCAGTTAGTATACAACATGATGACAAAAATCGACAATCTTTTATTTCTATTATTTACATATTATTCCTAATATTTTTTATTTATGGTCTTTCAGTTATGATATTTAAATCAATTAAAATGATGGAAACCAGTGATAACATTTTATAGTATTGATGATTTGAAAAGAAGTTTTCTTCATATTCAAATATTTTCATATTGGTTTTCGAAAAGTTGGATGGATCATAATCTTTGATTCCTATTTTCATCAATTTATTATGAAGCATATTAACGCTTTTTAATAAAGTATGTGTATTTATTTCACTAATTCTATATCCGTTTTTCGAAAGGTATTTTTTTAAATCTTTGATTTGTAAATTTTCTGTATTTTCTTTAAAATTTTCTAAAATATAACTTTGAATACATGGGTAACTTAGCAATAATAAGCCATTGATACCATCATTATTTTCATAAGCATTTCCTAATGATTTTAATAATTTCTTTGTAATATCGGCACGATTAGATATATAATCTCGGTCCCATAAAAAATATATTGGTACATTTTTTATATCTATATGATATTTTTCATACATCATTTTAAATATCTGATTTTGGTAATCCACATCTTTCACAATATTCTGAATATTAGAATTCCTTAAATTGATTACCAATATTTGTGAGTTTTCATTTCCTCTCATTACATATTGATCATAGTCATTTATTTTTACTCTATTTCTCTTTTTTTCAATGTATCGATAGTGAAGTACATTTCGAAAAATTTGTTTTAATATTTCACATTCATCATTTTCGCCTTCAACAAATATTACTACTGTTCCAATGTTTCTGCGCAGATTAATCTTTAAAGTGCTTGTTGTATTTTGGCATTCCATTGAAAACTCCATTTAAATACATTTTTTCTGTATTTTGAGATTCTCTTGGCATTTCTTCCGAGAATCTTTTGAGTACGCTTCCCTTTTTTGGGTTAAAAGTAACAGAATAAATTTGGTCTGGACGAAGGATGGTGTTATTTAATAAATTGGTTGAATGGGAAGCTAAGAAAATTTGTGAGTTTTTCGCATAGTGAAAAAAGAATTTCAAAAAGCTTTCTTCTAGTTCATTATGAAACCCACTACTAAATTCATCAACGACGATGATACAATCATTTTTGATAGCATGTAAGAAAGAAGGAATTAATTGCATTAATGTAACATTTCCAGTAGATTCAAATATTTCAGGAATATAAATATTTGTTCCATTTTTATTAAAAGAAACATATTTTTTGTTATTATCTATTACTACTTGAATTTTTCCTTTTAAATCTATCTTCTCTTTTCCATAAGAAATGGTTTGTGGGTAATTAATTTGTTCTAGGAATTTATTTATCATGCTTACATCATGTTCATTTAAATAATCATGAATTAACAATGATTCGTCTGTATAGCAATGGGCTTTACGTGTATAACAATTAATATAGACTGAGTTTTTCATATAATCAAACCACTTATTTAGTAACTTATCATCATAGAAATGAGTATCAAAATAAATTCTTCTTAAAAAGGGTAGTTTTTCAGAAACATTATCAAAATTTTTTTCTTTCTCAAAAGTAAATTGGGCATTTTTTCCAAGTCTCTTTAAAATATTTTGATCATTGATATAGAGTTCTTCTGCAACAATTTTTGTTAAATCGAGCTCAATATAATAGCGAATAGTTTGATTATCTATTAAAAAAGTATACTCAAATTCATAAGTTTCTTTTTCACTATAAAAACTTTTTTTAAATAAAAAATCGTTTTCCTTATTATCAAAGAGAATATCTAATAGAAAACGAATGGCTTCCAGTATTTTGGTTTTTCCTGAGGCGTTTTCTCCGACGAAAAGACATCCTTTTAAGATTCGATTGGCTCCAACATTTTCACTTTCTAAAAATTTATAGTTTGTAGCTGAAAAATCAATTTCAGTCTTATTTAAAAATGTTGTATAATTGTTGATCATAATTTTTTTTAGCATAAAACATTTCCCCTTTTGATACTATTATGCATCAAATGTAAAAAAATTACAATCAATTTTATTTAATTGTAATTTTTTTACACTATTATAATATTTCTTTAGTAAAAGTCAACTTTATTTGAATAATCTTTTGATTCTTGCTTTCCAATTCCTTTTCTTTTTGCTATATTTTTTAGACAACTTTGTTATATCCAATTTGGAAAAATCTTGAAAAAATTTTTCTCTTTTTTTGGTAAATTCTGCTGATTTTATTAAAGAGCTATTCCCTTTTGTTATTTCCTCTAACTGACATTCATAAGAAATAATTTGCTCTTTGATTTCATGAAATAATTCTTCCCCTTTTTTGGTATTGATAATGACTGCAGAAGATCCGTTATCATTATATAATTTTTCATAATGTTCTTTTACTCCCCAGAAATCTCCCAGTGTAATATCAGAATATTTATTTCCTAATTTAAAATGACATTGATAACAACTTTCTCTTAAAGCTACATCGGATAAAAATAATTTCATATAATCGTTATCTTTTGCTAGTTGTGTGAAGCGTTTCTTATTTTCAAAGGTCGCTTCATTTGAGTAAGTTATCCACCCCGTAGACTTATCTCGAAAATTATAAGTTTTTAACTTGGCATTTTCTCTTATTTCTAATTCTTTTATATATTCTTCAAATAACTTAGAACTTGGTACACCATGACAAATCAAATCCACACAAATTAAATTTTCATCTTCCTTTTTTAAAAAGGATTTTAAGCCAGCTACTTGGCAAGGGGTTCCAACAAAGAGAATCTTTTTATTTTTTAGATTTTCTTTTATATAACGAAAGCTATTTCCTAAATCACTTTGCAGATATTTGCTTCCTTTTAACTTCGTCAAATCTTCTTTTTTCGTTATAGCGATATGTTTTAATTTTTGATCTAGCAACGCGGCACCAATCACAATTCCTTCGTGATTTAAAATATAGTTTGCAATGGCCGAAAAGATTCCGCCGGAAGAAGAAGTTAAAATTTCTTGTTCCTTTTTATTATAAGCAAGATAGCATTGGTTTCTGGCTTTATTTTCTTTTGTATTTAATACCGGGCATGTCTTTTGACATAAACCACAATTGATGCATTTTTCTTGATCAATTTCTGGATGAAGAAATCCTTCTTTATCTTTTTTCATTTGAATGGCATTTTTCGGACAAATGCTATAGCACGCAGTACACCCAGTACAATTTTCTTTTTCAATCACTTTTTCCATATTAATCTAGCCATCCATTATTTTTATAAGTTCCTTTATTTATCTGATATTGCTTTAACCATGATTTTGGCACTATTTTTTTTATCAAGTTTTTAAAACTTTGTTTCGTTGGAATAAATGAAAGAATATAAGCCATCGCTGGAACTGTTTTTCCGTCCTTTTTGTAATAAGATAATATTTCGCCATACTCTTCTTTTTTTTCAAAGTTTTTCTTATCATGATCTCTAGCCCATTTTAATGCTCCAGCAAGGAATTTTACTTTATTTTTTTGATAATGTTTCAAATCAAATACATTGGCGTAGTGATCTAACTCATTAATTGCATCTAATGCTAACATCGTTCGAATACACTTTTCGCAATTACTGCAATTGGTTGCTTTCTCATGTCTTACACATACATTTAACCAATTATATGTTTCATTATGATGAGCGATAAACTCTACTTTTTCCATTCTGGTTGCTTCAATACCGCTACTATAAACCGTTGTATTTTGATTACTCAAACATTGAACATTTAAAATGTCATAATCAGCTGTAGATTCAGCAGTAATCGCGGTATCATTAAAGTTTGCTCCACTAGAAAAATAATATATTTTAAATAGTTTTTGTAATGCTAAAACACAACCCAGTGTTCGAAAACTATGAGTAGCAAAGTGACTCATTTTAATAAACTCATTCATATTTGAATCAACAGTTACTAATTTTAAATTCTGTTCTTTGCAAAATCCAGAGACATATTCTAATCTTTTATGAAAAAGTTCTCTTGCTTCTTTTCCTCCATTATCTCCATGTGAACCGGCATTGAAAAAGGTTAAATGTGTGATATTGTACTGATTATCTAATTGATTTCGATGTTTTAAAAATGTATAAAAAGAATCTACTCCACATGATATACCGGTTCCAACTGCTTTGGGATGAAACTCTACATTATTTACTTCTGTTTTGATTTGAATATTTCTTTTATGTAAATTATTACTCAATAATGGAATTAAATAAGTTGTTAATTGATAATATAATTGTGAACTAATAGCACCTTTTACTTCAACATCAAGCTCATGTTTTATTAAATAAGAAAGGATTGCTACTAAGAATGCGTCTGAATTTTCGGCACATAAGTAATCTTTGTACTCTTTTTCAACTTCAAACCATAAGTCATAAGTTTTCTTTTCTTCATAAATTAACGTTGCTATTAATCGATATTTTCCTTCTACTTGTTCGATTCTTGGTTTTTCTATTATTACTTTATTCATTTTACACCTCTATTATATTTCATATTCTAATTGATTATTGATTTCTTTCTTGTTTTGATTCAAAAAACGATTATATATTTTCAAGTTATCTTTTATTAATTTTTCTTTTTCTTCTTTATCTGTTTCATTTTGAATCAAATCATATAAAGAATAGACTTTTACATATCCGTCTTTTTCTTCTTTACTTTTTAAAATTGTGAATGAATATTTATCAATCTTTTTTTCTTCCTTATCAATATAGGCATGTAGTAATATTGAATACTCACTCATGTATTCCTTTTTATAATATTTGGTCCGGTATGAAGTAATCATATTTCCTAAAGAATAGGATATCAATTGATTTTCTTTATGAACTAACTTTTGAACTACATGAGGATGCGTTCCTACAATTAATGGGACATTTGTAGCGCTAATTTGCTTTAGAATGGTCTCTGTAAAAGATCCAGGATTTTCGTTAAACTGACCTCCAGAATGAAGCATGAAAATGGTTATATCACTTTTCTTTTGGGCTTCTTTGATTTCTTCTTCACATTTTCTTACTATATCCGAATTTATTATCCATTCTCCTGTATGTAATTCATCTACAACAATTGAATTTTCTATAGGTACAAAATGGATTGGGTAATTGATTAATTCTTTCACTATATTTTTTATATATTTCTTATAAAGATTTTTGTAAAAAAAACTTTGATTATAGCATTGCCATTCCTTATTTGAATTTTGTTCTTTTATTAAATTGATTTGCTCCCGATTTTTTTCATTTATTTTATAGTGATTATATCCATAATTTGTACCATATGTATATCCTAAAAAAGCAATCTTGATACCATTCAGTTCTACTATTTTATATTTCTTTTTTTCATTTTTTAGAGTAGTTCCTACGTATTCCATATTCCACTTTTTGATGTTTTTCATCGTTTGATTTAAGCCATTGATTCCTCGATCTAAGCAATGATTGTTTGATGTCATTAGCATTTTAAAATTAGCTTTGTTTAGTGCTTTTAAAAAATTTTCAGGCGTATTAAAAGAATACCATTCGTTTGTGTAACCTCCCTTTTTACAAACGGGAGTTTCTAGATTCCCTACCACATAATCAGAATTTTGTAAATATTTTAAAATGGGTGTGAAAATTTCTTCAAAATTGTATGAGTGTTTTTTTAACGTTTTTATTAATGGCCATTCACAGATTAAATCACCAGTGAAACTAATTTTTATTCTGTTTTCGTCTTTCATATTTTTCTTCCTATCAATTTATTTTTAAATTCTCTAATCATTTCTTTTTCATAATCTGTTAAGTAGAAACGGGAAATGCTTAAATAAGTTATCGTGTAAATGAGTAACCAGATGAATAAAATGAACCATGAAGTGATTTGAATGTGAAAGAGATTTATCACGCCGAAAAATAATAATGTTTCGGTAATTAAAGCTATAAAGATATTTAAAGTTTCTTTGGTAAATCTTATCATATCTAAATGTAAGGATTTATGATAATAAATGTTTTTAATTACTATATTTCCTATGAATAAAGAAATTGCTGTACCAATAGCTGCACCAAGACCTCCATACATTTTAATTAAGGGAATACTTACGATAATATTTAAAATAGAGGTAATGATTAGTACTTTTGGTAAGAATTGATGTTTATTTTTAGCTTGGGTAATGCTAATGACTGAATTTTTGATTAAAGAATCTATCATTGGAATCATTAATGCTAATCCAATATAATAGGCATCTTGATATTCTTGACCAACCCACAGAATAATAAAGTTTTTACCAAAAACAATAAAGCCAGTTAAGATTAGTCCAACGACCATTAATTGAATTCTTCCCGTACGAATCAGTACATCTGTAAATTCTTGATCCGTTGCTTTGTTTTCAACCATCTTAGTCATTTTTGGAAGCAAGACTCCACTGATTGCTGTTGAAAAAGAAATATATACTTGATTGATATGAGATGCGATGGCATATATGGATACTGCTGCTGCTCCACTAAGACTGCCAATCAAGAAATTATCAATGCTCCAATTTACTTTGTCAACAACCGTATTTATAAATATCCAAAAGGAAAAAGAAAAGATTGCGAATAGTAGTTTAAAATCTATTTTTCCAAATTTAATTTTCGTTTTAATTTTATATTTACAATATAGGGCACTAAATAATAAACTTAAAATATTTAAAACGGTAATCACAATTGCCAAAGCAACCGACTTAAATCCAAAAGAAAGTAAAATAAGCATCGTTACTGGTTGTAAGATGATGGTTACAATATTCACCAATTTGGCAAAGATAAACTTTTCGTATGCCGTTACAATGGATGAAAATACACTTAATGGAAAAGTCACTGCTAAATTAAAAGTTAAAATTAACATTAGTTTTTTAGCTGTAACTAATTCATAAGCATTCATTGTGGCACCAAATAAATTTTCGACATTTAGATATATTGTAAATCCAAATAAAGCTACTAGTAATCCTATGATGGTGTATACAATGATAAACATTCCATACAAGTTATGCTCTTTTTCAAATTCTTTTTTAACTCGATATCGATTTGAATAAACTACTAAAGCACTTGCAAATCCAAAATCTAAAATGGTTAATGTAGATATAATAGAAGATACCATCGAATATAGTCCATACTCACTTTGTCCTAGACTTCTTGTTAAAATCGGTGTGTAAAATAAAGTGATTACTAAGTTTAACATGATTACTACATAAGATAGTAAGGCGCCTATTTTTCTTTGGTTTTCATCATTCATTCAAAGTCATCCTTTCTATTGATTTTTCTTCTTTCTTGTAAATGCATAGGTGTAAAAAATAAATAAAAGTGAAATTAAAAATGTTTCATCATACATGGTAAAGATTCGAGCATAGATGCTAAATATCAAAAGACATATTGCTATAAAAAAGACATGAAATTTACTTAAATTTTTAAAGTAATAACGATAAAAAGTTGTATACAAATAAATTAGTATGAAAACGTATATTAGTCCTCCATTATATACCCTTGAAGTCATTTCATTTAATCCGAAGTGTTTAGGAGCACTGGGTTCATCAAATAAACGGATAGATCCGATTCCTTTTCCTATATATAACCCATTGCCATATTCTAAAGCATATTTTAAAAGTTCAATTCTTTCTTCTGTAACTTTTCCAGTATCTGTAATACTACCGGTAATGTTTTCTTTAGTTCTTAAAATATGTTCTTCAATAATTTTTTCATTGACAAAAGTATGTACTTTTTCGTTTCCTACATAAAGAGCAATTCCTGCAGTTAACATGATACATGCTCCTAATAAAAGCATTTTCATTTTCTTCTTATTAATTTTTATTTTTTTGTCTTCTTTTTTCCATAAATCATTTAATATCATTGGAATTAAAAAGAAAACTAATAGAAAATAATACATTCGATTATCATTGAATGCTGATACATATATTGAAGAAATAATAATAAATACCATCATAACTCGTGCAGTCATTCTAGTCTTTTTATTTTGATGATAAAAATAGCAATAATTTAAAAGTAAACATGCTAAAGTGAGAAAACTTAAACGATGCGTTCCATTGGTTCCTAGTAATCCGCAAATTTGATCTGTGTAAAAATTATTGTTTGAAAAATTACGAATTAAAAAGCCAGGTTGATAAAATTGGATAATGGTGACAATCGAATTAATAATGTAATATGCATTTAAAATAATAAATGATGGTTTTAAAATAATTTTTTCAAAGCGTTTTTGATCTCTTGCAAAAAAGCGAAAGCAAAGAACAATGGTTAATGGTAAAAAGCCATATGAGATTACT
This sequence comes from uncultured Bacilli bacterium, assembly GCA_947627835.1. Lineage (GTDB taxonomy): Bacteria > Bacillota_I > Bacilli_A > RF39 > UBA660 > MGBC162267. The sequence goes on from CANQXM010000002.1 coordinate 31,414, forward strand.
TCTGTAATCCAGTAGGGATGATTTTTGGTGAGTAGCATGTTGATGGCAATATATCCCAAATATAATAAGACTGCTCCCAGTTCTTTTTTATTAAAAGTTAGATTACGAAGATTTAAAAGAGCAAGAAGAATACAAAATGCAAAACTAATATATCGAAGCATATTGGTATTATTGTACCATCTTAAGAATAAAACACAGAAAGCCATTAGATAGAAAGCCACAAAATATACTAAACTCATTATGTTTATTTTTTTGTTCATAGTATCTTCTCCATTAATGCATTCATCAGATATTTTTGAGATTTTTTTTGCTCTTTTTGGATAATCTTATTGCTATTTGTAAAATCACAAGTTAATGATTTTTCGGATAATTTTCTTTTAAATTCTCTATCTTCTAACTTTAATAATTTTAATAGTTGTTCTATTCTTGAATACATGTTTTTATTTTGATCATTTCTTTTATAAACGATAAATGGCACGTTAAATATCGTAGCAAAGACAGCCGAATGAAAAGAATCCGTACAAATTAACATAGCATTTTTTTCTAAGTATAAAAACTCTTCTGGACTGCTTTGATAATATTTGCTTTTCTTATCTAATAAATTAATAATGGTTGCATTTTGCTTTTTAGCAAATTCTTTTAATTCTACTGTTTTTTGTTCATCTAAATTCCCTAGAAAATAAGTTAAAATATATTTGGAAGGTACTTGAGATGGTTTTTTCATTACTTTTAACCATTCTTCTTTTGTTAATAATAAAGTTGGATCTACTAATACTTCTACTTTCTTTATACCAAGATTTTTTATTAGATTGGCTCCTGCTTCTTCTCTTACAGATAAGTCTTTAAAGCGATTTAAGTATTTTTTATATTCTTCTTTTTTATTATTTTCTAACTTGCTAATTCCAAAACTAGCTGCATAAGAAATATTTTTTTCGCGAGGCGAGAATTTCAATAGTGTTAACTCTCTATTGACACTTGGAAAATTATAATTCCAAACTTGATCGCTACCCACAATAAAGTAATCATAATCTTTTTCTAATTGTTTTAAATTATGATATTTTTTTGTGGTAATGTTTTTTTGTGAGAAATCTTTGATTCGGTTATATCTTTTTCGTTCAGCTGCTGGTGCAAGCATTCTTTTTAGCCATTTTTTTATATTTGTTTTTTTGTTTTCTTGGTTGGTAAATTCAATCGTTTCTGCAATGTAGTATTCATTCATCTTGGTTATGAATGTTTGCAATGCATAGTTTTGAAGTCGATTTCCATAATTGACATAACCATTTAAAGTAATAATTCCTACTTTTTTCATAAAGTGCCTCTACTTTCTTAGATAACTATATAAATTTGGACTTAATGTAAAAATCATATGTTTTATTTTGACTTTTAAAGGTAATTTGATGGTTATCTTTCTTTGATAATTTTTAAATTTATTGATTAACTCCTGTTTTTGATTTTCATCTAAAATTTTTTTTAATATTTTATAGCAGTGAGTAATGGAATCCATCGTTTTTACCATAGCTTGTTGATAATGGGTTTCATCCTTTTTCTTATGAAACTCTTCTACCCAATGTTCAAAAGCGGTAATCTCATCTAATCTATTGATATTGATTGTAGACATAATACTATTTTCATGAATCATGCGATTATATAAAGGCAGATTTAGATATGAAAATTTTTGACATTTTGATAGCAGGTCATAAATTATATAAGTATCTTCATTGATGGTATTGACTGGATAGTGGCAGGTTTTTATTATTTCTGATTTATATAATTTGTTAATTGGATTTCCTAGTCTTCTTTCACTAAATAGATAATCAAACATTTCATTTCCAGATGCAACAAATGATTTTCTTTCTTTCGCAATTAAATGTTTCTCTCCGGTTTTTGTGTTGTGCTCCATAATGTCACACATTGAAAAATCCGCATTATTTTCAATTAAATTTTGGTAAAGATATTGGCAATAATTTTTATCGTAAAAATCATCACTATCACAAAAACACAAATACTTTCCAGTTGCTAAAGATAAGCCAACATTTCTGGTGTATGCAATTCCTTTATTTGTTTGATGATGAATTTTGATTCTTTTATCTTTCTTTTGATATTTTTGACATATCTTTAAGGAATCATCTGATGATCCATCATCAATTAATAAGATTTCTAAATTTTGATATGTTTGGTTTAAAATGCTTGTAATACATTTATCTAAATATTTTTCACGATTATATATTGTAACAATTACACTAATTAAATCTTGTTCCATTTATGCTCACTCCTGTAATACTTCTTCGTATAATTTCATGATGTTTTTTGCATTATTCTCATCTGAGAAATCCTTCGCACGTTCATGAGCATTATTTTCCATTTGATTTTTTTCTTCTATTGACATATTGTATATTTTAATCAGAATATCTGCTAAACTTTGATAGTTTCCATATTCATATATAAAGCCCGAATTGTCTGTTACAATTTCTTTACATGCTCCTTGGTTTGGAACAATCGTAATTAATTTATTTGTCATGTATTCTACGATAACTCTACCAAAAGCTTCAGATTTTGAGCACATAATTCCTACGTTATATTTATCCATAATTTGTTCTACGTCGTTTAAGTAATCATTTAGTCGAACATTTTGAAGATTGTATTTTCTTATTTTTTCTAAAAGTAATGCTTTATAACTAGCGTCTGATCCACCATAGAAGTCTAAAGTTATTTTTTCTCTTATATTTTGTGGTACTAAATTTAATGCTTCGATAATTTCTAATTGTCCTTTATTTTTTCTAATTGCTCCTAAAAACAAAATATTTAGTTTATCTGTATTTTTTAATTTTGCCTTTGGATTTTGTTTTACTCCGTTATAAATCATTTTCATTTTACTTTCATCAAGTCCTCGATTTATGAAATGCGATTTTATAACATTTGAAATTGCAATAAAATAATTGGTATGTTGATTCAAATATTCAATATAATTCTTTTTAAAATAAAAACAATTGAAATCAATATCTCCAAACTCTCGCAAATGCATAATGTGGGGAATATGATATTTTTGGCTTAACATAGCACCAAAGTCGTCTCTATTTATATTTGTATGAATTAATGCAATTTCTTTCATATTTATTTTTTTGTCTATTTTATATAAGGCTATTTTATTACATAAAATGTAACGAATTTTTAAAGCAGGAAATAATACTTTTTTCATAATTTTTTTTAATTTGGTTGATCCTCGTCCGGTTGCAAAGGGCTTATAGTTTACCTTTAGATATTTTATATTATTTTTATCACACATTTGTGTTAAATATCCTTCTTTATTTACTAAGATAATTGGATCATATTGGTTTTTTATATTGCTAACTAAATAAAAAAGAGACTTCGTTGCTCCACCGCTTTGGATTTCATTTGCAATAAACAAAATTTTTGCTTTTTTCATCTTATTCACCTTCATTGTTTTACATTAAATTTTGATTTAATATATATTTTTTTTAAAAGTTTGTAATAGGGAAATTTTATTTTAAATAATCTTTTTATGAATCCAGCTTTCCAACCACATATTCCAAAATCATGATATAATTTTTTAGGATGAAAAACATATTTGTATAAAGGATCTGGCTTAGCAAAATATTGCTCTTTACCATCCAAAAAATGAATATTTCCAAATAGTTTTATATCCGTTAAATTGGGCATAATTCCTAATTTTTTAATGCCATAAAATGCAGTATCAGCATTAATGGAAAGATTTATATGAAAATTTTTAATAAAATCGAGAGCACCTTGTTGCATACTTAAAAACTTTTGAGAAACATCACTAGAATATTCATAAGTAGCTAAAATGGGAGTATTATCTTTGTATTTTATCGTAGTTCCATGATTTGCTAAGAAGAAACTTTCAAATAAATTGATAAACATTTGAACATTTATAAAATTTTGATTTTGATAATCAAATAAATATGCTTTTTGCTTTTGGCCTCTGTCTACATATTTTTTTGCTTCTGGGCTTTGGCATATATAATAGCCGATTATATTTGTTTTTTTCATAAGTGTTTGCAAAGCATTTTGCATTGTTCCGGCCCATCCAATATCAGAAATTGCCAATTTCCCATGAAAATCTTGACTCTCTAAATAAGATATTAAGTTTTTTTCCTCTTTTTTTGCATTATCAATAATATCCATTTTGATTTCATCAAACAAATTTTGGAGGTTATTCGCTTCTTTTATATTTGTATCTTTTTGTACATTATATTTTTTTAAAAGTTTTATATAATCATTCACATCTAAACCAACGTTCATAAAGAAACTATCTAAATCAACAATTTTCCGCATTTTACAAACATCAAAAACATCGGATATGGTCTGGATATTTTTAAGTAGACTAACTCTTGTACTTCTCCTTGATACATATAAATATTTTGATTCAATATCTGTATCATTAATTAAATCAAATGCTTTTTTTAACAAAGCACCTTCTCGAGATAAAAAATACACTTTTTTGATGTTTTCTTTTTTTAGTTCCGTCTTTAGCCATTTTGAATACCCAAGCAATAAAATGCCTAATATTTCATATCCAATTTGGTAGTATATGTCTCTAGATGGTAAATTATTATTCATAAAATTTTTAATAATATTGTCTTCTAAACATTCATATTTAAAGTCATTATAATATCTTAATCGATTAATCTTTTTGGGAATAAGAATTGATTGAATACCATATCTTTTGGGATTGATATAATCAGCTCTTTTAGAATCACCAATATGAAGTAAATTACTCGGTTTTATTTTTAATTGTTCTAATATATATGGATAGATTTTTCCATGATGTTTATTTAACTTTAGGTCATTTGAAAGAAATAAATAATCATAGTCAATTTTTGCATTTTTTAATATTTTTTTAATGGTTTCTTTTTCAAGGTACATATCCGAAGTAATAATTATTTTTTTATTTTTTTCTTTGGCATATTGGTAAATTGAATAAAAATTAATATTTTGCTGGCATAATTCAAGTTCACTATGAATTTCCAATTTTTTTAACTCTTCTTTATTAGATAAATTTAAAAAACTATAAATATCATTTATATCTGGTTCTCTGTGAATAGATGCATCTCTTGCTTGTTGTTCTGCTTTTATTCTAAGCTCTTTAAAACTTTTTAATTGAACGTGATTTTTATGATTATATTTCTGCTCTACAAAATCAAACAAATCAGTAGGCTTTTCAAGATTCCTTTTTACAAGCGTGTCAAAAATATCAAAAGAAATATATTCACAATGATCTATTTTCTTTTTTATTTTCTTTTCATTATACATACATTCACCTACCAATCTTACCAAAAAAGTTTTTCTAATATTTCGTCATCAAACAAGTTATATCCTCCATATTTTTCACTATAATCTTCCAGTTTTTTGAGCGTATTATCAAAAGTTCCAATGACCTTTGCTGGAACTCCAACAGCCACTGAATTATCTGGAATATCTTTGGTCGCAATACTTCCTGCTCCAATAATGCAATTGTTTTCGAAAATTTTTTTTATAATATACTTTTCCTATATCTAACTACCATGTACTTCTTTTTCTTTTAATTTAATAAATACTTTTTGAAAATGTTTTCTGACAAAATTAATAATTTTGCCAAACCATAAGCTAAGTGTTACGTTATGCATTCTCATTGGGATTACAAGTATTTTAAATTTGGCAGATAAAGACTTAGCCTTTACTAAGGCTTCATTCGTATATTTGTGATTTAAAATATATTTTACTTTTTCTTTTTTTTCTTTTCTCGTTAAATTTTTATTGTCTGCTAGTTCTTGGATACATTGAAATACTCTGCCAACAAAATATGTATCAATGGCATCTCGGCTTTTTTCATCATCAAGTAAATTCCAATGTTCATATAATTTTAAAACATGTTCATAATGCTCAATTCTTTTTTCAAACATTTTAGGATCACTATAGTTAATCATTGTTTCTGCACCTTTTCTAGAGCGATACCAATGATATTTTGTTATAGAGGAGATAACAACTTTTTTAATATTCATTAAATAATCCATATTAAAATGGTGATCATCCCATTTTGTTTTTGGAAATCTTATATTTTCTTCCATGATAATTTTTTTAGTATATAGTTTATTCCAAGGTAAGCTTAATAAACTATTGTTTAGATACTTATAAGCATTTTTTCTAAAATCATTTTGATTATGATAAATCATATCCTCACATTTGGTGCTATAAGTTACCATTTTTCCATTTTGATAGTATTCCATTAAAAAGCCAGTTACAACTAAATCAGCATCATTATCCTTTGCCATGTTATACATACTTTCTAAGTAATCATTTTCTATCCAATCATCTGAATCAATAAAATATAAATATTCTCCTTTTGCTTTTTCAATGGCAACATTTCTTGCTTCAGGTGCTCCGCCATTTTCTTTATGAATTACTTTAACTCTTTTATCCTTTTTGGCATATTCATCACAGATTCTTCCACAATTATCTGGAGAGCCATCATCTACAACATACAGTTCTAATTCTTTCAATGTTTGATTTAAAACACTTTCTATGGCCTTTCCTAAAAATTCTTCCACGTTATATACCGGCATTATTACCGATACTTTGACATTTTTCACATTATTTACTCCTCACGTTTTTTGCTAAAAATTAACGTAGAACTTCCAATTTCACGAACAAAATGATTTTTCTAAATTGCAGTGTATTTTCCAATAGTAAAC
>CANQXM010000003.1 GCA_947627835.1 uncultured Bacilli bacterium
GGTTCGAACCCGTGATCTTCTGCGTGACAGGCAGACGTGATAGACCACTACACTAACGAACCATGGTTGCGGGAGAAGGATTTGAACCTACGACCTCCGGGTTATGAGCCCGACGAGCTACCAAGCTGCTCTATCCCGCGATATGTTTTTTAAATAAAGTGGCGGAGGAAAAGGGATTCGAACCCCTGCGCCGATTGCTCGACCTGTCGGTTTTCAAGACCGATCCCTTCAACCAGACTTGGGTATTCCTCCTTGTCATTTAATAACGACACGCTCATTATAACATGAAGATTTTTTATATGTCAATAAAAAGCATTTTTCTATTATTAAATTTCTATAAAAAAACTATCTAAACGATAGTTTCTAACTAATATGGTGCCCAAGGCCGGGTTTACCATGAATGACAAATTCCCTTAAATAAAGGGTTTAATCTCAATTGTAATTACTCTTATATTGCAAAATTACTCTAATTTTTACCACTTCGGAGTAATTTTGGAGTAATTTTTTGAGCAAAAAATATGCAAAATTGTATTCATTTAAAACAAAAATTAAATCATTCTTTAGAATGTAAAAAGAAGAAAAAAATTATAAATATTAAAGATTGTTCTAATTGTAAATTTAAAGATTTTCCAAAAACAAAAACGAGACCTAAAAAATCTTCTGCTATTCAAAATGCTGAGAGAAATCGATTCTCTGTATTTACAAAGGATTTAGAGCACTGTATTATTTGTGGAAACAAAAAGGAACATTTGCACGAAATATTCTTTGGAAAAAATAGAAATAAGTCAATGAAGTATGGCTTTGTAATTCCACTATGTTTTCAATGCCATTTGATGATGCATAGAAATAAACAGTTACAAGAAGCGTGGCATATTCGAGGACAACTATATTGGGAAGAACATTTAGGATCCAAAAATGAATTTATTGCTATTTTTAGAAAAAATTATATTTAAATCGCTATTATATATAATAAGGAAAGAAAAATTCAAAAATTATATTATTTTTTCAATTAAAGCAAAATGTGATATACTCCTCTTAGGAGCGTGTGTAAGATAATTTTACGATGATTTGGTGCCTGCCAAATTTCAAGTAGAAATTTATCATAAATTACCACCTCCTACTTTTTTTGAGCACATTTTGCTTTTTAAGGCAAATTTCACATTTGCCTTCATCGTTTTATAACAAAAAAATAAGGATAATCCCGTTTTTGAGATTATCCTTTTCTTTATACAATTTCAATTTGGAATTTTGTTGCGGTGACTCCTGGAGCACCTGCGTATCCATCTTGTCCGTTACCTTTTTCATTGTCATATTGCCATGCATAATCATTAACTTTATATTTTGCTTTTTTGTAAGGACGGATGCCATTTGGCGTGAAATAATATACTTCAACACAGTCAATTTCTTGGTTGTTTCCGGCATATCCATTGATGTAATCATTTATATTATATCCAGTAACAAATCCAAGCCATGAGCCACCTTTGATGTGAGCCCTATATTTGATAGATCCTTTATCAACTCGGATGGCTAAGCCAATAATAGGACTATTTTCATATCCTGCATAATCATTTAGATTTTTAACTTCTGGTAGCCAGCCATGTTTTTTAGTCTTAACTTTGTAGAATACATTGACATTGGTATCAGGCTTGACTTCCTCATGTGTATATTTAGAAACTTCTTCTTTTGTTACTTTAAAATAACTATAAGGGTCAGTCCAATAATTGGCATTTCCTCGTGTTTCATCTCCACGATACTTAGCGCCACTACGATTATCTAAGTGTACATAATAATCATTAATCTTAGCCATTCCACCAAAAATACCCATGTCATTTGCAACACAAATAATAATTTTACTAGGGATAGCCTTACCATTCTCATCATAATAGACACAATCAGATGCTAATCCTTCACTATGTCTACCAGCAAATCCGTTTTGTTGAATATCGTATGTTTTACACCGATATCCGCTTGAAATGATACATTTGCTAGCATGAACTTTTGAAAATACTTGTTCTAGTTTATTAACAAGATTTTCATCGATATAGATTCCACCACAATGTGGGCATTTAAATTCTGAACTATGAAAATGTTCTGTAATTTTTTTAGAAGTTGTAATCATATTATTTCTCCTTTTCTATTTAAAACTTCATTTTTATTTTTCTTCATCATTTTTATCTTCAACTTTCGTTGAAATCTTTAATAAGTCTCTTAGTTTCATCAGGTCTTTTCCACCATAAAGAATAATTCCTGCTGTGAATAGTAGTTTCATTCCTTCAATTAGATTCACTTCGATTCCATTAATGTTAGCGACCATAATTTCCGGATTCAACAATGCGCAGGAATACATAAAAAAGCAAGATACCAAGATGCATCCTGCTTTAAAGATTCCATTATATAGGTTGTCTTTATTGAACTCTTTTTTTAGTTCGGCTAAAGTCATTCCCAAAAAGATATTAGCTAACATAACAGCCATTAATCCTACAATAATTTTCCACATTTTTTATTCCTTCTTTCTAAGTAACACTTCTTTGCGCAATTGTACTGTCATTTAATATGACATTTTCACACAATTTTTTGGTGTAAGAATCGTATCCAGCAGATAGATATAAATCACATACTTCTGCTCTTTCAACATTTGGAATATCCTTGTTCCAAATGATTGCTTTTTCGGATAATCTCATCGCATCATCTAATTTATTGTTTTGAAACTCAAACTCATTCATAATTTTATGAAACGACCAAAAAGTTCCTCCGATAAATGAAATGATTGCTAAGATTATCCCAAAATTTTTCCAATATTTTTCAATTTTTTTCATATAAATCCTTTCTATTTTATTTCCAAAACCCGAATGTAAAATAAGATGCTGTTACTTCATCTAATTTTGTGCTTGAAGAATTGTTGTGGTTACGAATCCTTATACTTCCTGTGTTTCTGGTAAAACATACTGCTCTAGAAGCAAATCCCTGGTTCGCTCCCATAAATGATAAATCACAGAAATATTGTGTATCTTTATATGGCACTGGAAGCGTAATTGTAACATCTACAGGAGTCCATGCTTCATTTATTGCTGGCATTTTCACATTTCCTAAGTAAATTAATACTCCGTTGTCATACTTTAGATAAACTCCTGTATCCATCACACCTATTTCGCATTCGCCTTGAAATGCATTAAAAATTCGTTGTTCTAAGTTATCAAGCCCAGCCTTATTGATTGGTGTTTTAGGACTGGTGCCTTTGTTATTCCATGTTTTTTTTGAAAAACTCATTTGAACGCTATTTAATTTTGAACTCTTCTTCGATTTTGTCTATAATCTTATTTTTCTATGGCGTAAAGAATAATCTTACAAATTGGATAAGTACTTTTAGATTTAACTACGATCTCTCCATTAAACATGAAAAAATAGCCAATGTCTTGAACTTCCCATTGGGTATCTGCAAATGCACAAAAGCCATTTATTTCAGTTGTACAGGCAAAATTTAAATTTCCTATTTTTATTTGTTTGTTAACTGAAAATTTATCGTTTTTTTGCACTACAAGATTTCCAACAACAAACTTTCCAATTTTGTGAAAATCATGACTTAATAATTCTATTCCTTCTTCTAATTTTATTGGGTCACTTATTTTTTCACCATTCATTTCAGAAAATGCTTTATTGATTCTGTTTTCCAGATCATTAAGACCTGCAGCATTCAATGGTGTTTTTGTAGTATTTCCTTTATTGAACCAATTTTTAATCTGAAAAGCCATATCATCGGCTTAGTTCTTGCAATTATGAGTTATTTCCAATAACCTGATGCGGTCCAGTCAGCACTTGTTTTTTCAATAGCTGTGTCTTTTGATGCGTTAAAACTTATCACATCAAAACCATCTGTTGCCTTATTTCTATAACCATTTACCCTAGATGCATAACCATTTCCAAGTGCAAGCATTGTAACTGATATTCCATACGATGTATAAGCGAATGGAACCGGAAAAGTAACATGAACGGCATCTCCATGCCATTCTTGTGTCATTGCCGGTAAAGTAACAGTTCCCCAACAAAAAAGCCGTCCATCGGCATACTTTATATAATCCACACCATTTTCTTTCCCAGTTTTTTCGATTGAATTCGAATCACTGGCTTCCGCTATTCTTTTTTCTAAATCATTTAAAGCATCTTTATTAATAACGGTTTTGGTTGAGGAGCCTTTATTGAACCATTCTTTTATCCGAAACTTACTCACAATTATCACCGAGAGCAAGAACTATTTTAAAGCCTTGCCCCCTCTCCTTGGAAGAAGAGTTCCTATTTTTAAATAGCAACCCCCCCCGCATCGTAAATTTGTTTGTATCATAATTTTAGGTTATTTTTTATCTATGAGTTATTTCCATAATCCGACGGTAAAATAAGATACGGTTAGTGCATTTATATTTGGATCGGTCGATCCATTGTAATTACGAATTATTAAACTTCCTGTGTTTCTAGTAAAACAATCTGACCTATAAGAGAATCCTCTAGCCGCTGACATAAATGATGAATCACAGAAATATTTTGTGTCCGTATATGGTATTGGAAATTTTACTGTAACATCTACTGCACTCCATGCTTCTGTTATGGCGGGCATCGTTACATTCCCAAGGTAAATCAAAATGCCATTGTCGTATTTAAAATAATACCCTGTGTCCGTAACTCCAATTTCACATTCATTTTTAAGTGCATTGGAAATCCGTTGTTCTAGATCATTAAGTCCTTTAGCGTTTACAGGTGTCTTTGTTGTACTTCCTTTGTTAAACCAATTCTTAATTTGAAATGCCATGTTTTTCGCATTTTATCTGCTCTCTTTTTAATGAATTATAAAATAAGGTCTTATGCCATTTTTTAAGTTGGCATCTTCACTATTGTTATATCCTCCGAGTGATATGATGGTGAATCTATTTTTAGTAGATACTGCACGTGTCCAATAGTTTTTGTCTTTTAGCGATATGAATTCTGGAGCCATTTTAAATAGTGGGAATTGCACATTATCAATTCCTATATCAAAGCCACTGGAACTCCATGCTATGGTACCGGTTACTTGTACTTCATTCATTAATGATAAATTTTGATTTTTAAAATCCCAAGAACTCGCACAACCTGAATTCGTTCCCCACCGATTGTAACCGGTTTCATTAGTAGCAGTCGTTAATAAATTGCTGTACGACATAACATGGCCATCAAAAATAGGATTAATCAGTTCTGTCAAAATACCTGGCAAAATTGTCGAAAACATATTACTACCACTATACCCTTTTGATGTTGTTGCCGTCTCATTCATGGAATTTTCCCCAAGTGATTCATCTGGTACAAAAATTGCATGATGGAGAGAAGTCCGACGATTTAGATAATAATCAAAAGCTGCAATTCTCCAAGTGATTCCATTCTTTTTTATATAATCGCCGATATATAAATCATCAAATGCTCCATTCGAAATTCTTGTGTATAGACTTTCATCGTCCAGGTAAGATGTGATATCTTTTCCTCGGAAAATTGAATTGTGGCTTCCTGCACTGTTCCTATCAATATTATTAAAAGCATCAAGAATTCTTTGTTCTAAGTCATTCAATCCGGATGCATTCAATGGTGTTTTGGTTGAGGTGCCTTTATCGAACCATGACTTCTTTAGAAAACTCATAGATTGACCTCACGAAAAAAGAGAGCTAGCTGTTTATTATGCTTCTCTCCTTTCGTCGTGGTGTGAGGTCTGGTTAAATAACCATACCCCCCCCCGAACATATTTTTGATTTTTCATTTTATTTCTTTTCCTCGCTTTCTTTTTTGGCAATATCGTTTTCATATTGCATTCTTTCTTTTTCCATTTCAATGTTTTTCTGACTGACGATTTCCTGATGAACGTCAGTCATGACTAAATCAAGCAAAAAGAACGATAATCCGTTCTTTCTTGAAATGTCATTGATTGCTTTAACCAGCTCATTTCTTGCATCAACCATCATCACCGATAGTGGCTTTTGAACTGATTTCTTTTCTGAATCTTCTACTTTTTCTTTCATACTAACCTACTTTCTATTTTTTCAATTTTTTTCATCAGTTGTTGAATGATAATCAACACCACTCTTGTTAAATCTTCAGAGTTGTAGTTTTTATAATTTGGATCATTCGGATTTTTATAAATATGAAGAACATCGTTTAACACTGTATCTTCAATATCTTCAATTAAAAATCCGTAATTGCATTCCTTCCCACTATATTGTTTTTTGTAGTCGTATTTATAAAGCGGTAGATCATGGATTATGGTATAGATATTATCCTTTTCTTCTTCTGTTAATAAGGTAATATTTTTTTTCATAGATCTAGAAGAACCACCTGCAATCGTTTGCCAATTTACTGTTACTGAACTACTCGAAATACATATATTATTGACTTCTGAAGATGTATCGCCGTCTCCGGAATGGGTGGCAATATAAACACTTTTTCTGTTGCATGCAATGATATTTAAGTCTCCCGAACTAGGGGCTGATTTATTACCTGCAGAACTTGAATTGATCATTACACCTTTATTAACTCCCAGTCGAAGTCCATCGTTGAAAAGAAGTTTTCCACCGCCGTCTGGGTAAATCTCTATCGCTCCATTGATACCATTTAAATTTAATCTGTCAGAACTTAATCCAGTGCTTGTAATATTCCAACAGACAAGAGTTCCACCATTTACATGGATATCATTAAATGAAGCGTATCCAGTCGATTTTATAATAATTGGCCAACTATCATTTGACTTCTTCCAAACGGTTAAAACATCGCTGTTGGAATTGGTTCCTGGTTCAAGTCTTACTCTAAAAGAACTTGTATCATATTCTAATAATCCCGTTTGAATACTCCAACCACCGATTGTTCCACTATTTGCTGTTATTTTTCCAGTAAAATTACCATCAGTGACAGTTAAGATTCCGGCTGGAGTTACTTTAAATTTATCAGCTATTGATAGACCATTTACGCCAAAATACATATTGCCTGATGTGGCAGAACCAAAAGTGCTAGATCCACGATAGATGGCATCGTTGGTAATACTCCAATTACCAACACTTCCTTTTTTTATTGTAAGTGTTCCATCGTTTGTCATTGAACTATTGCTAGCGGTCCAATTAAAGTTGTTCTTATCAACATTGAAATTATTAGATTTGATAGAGATATTTTCGGTTTCGAGATTAATCGTATAACCGGCAATCAAATCTAAAACAGTTCCACCATTAATAGCAATCTTATCAGCATCTATTTTTACGAATTCAGCGCTTTGATTAATAGATGATATAATCTTGCCTGCTTCTACTCTTTGTGATATTTCTTTAGCAGTTTGTGTTCGATAACTATTAAACTCAGTATTACCTACTTTTAATTTTGCTACTTCTTCAATTTTAGATTCTGTTTGTTCAATAGCTGTACTAAGTTCTGGCTTCGTTGCAAATTCATCCGTCACTTCGTTTTGAATAGCATATTTTGCAGAATAATTTAAATTGGTATTGGTGAAACTCTCTAAATAAATCTTATTGGTTCCTTTGGATAAAGGAATATCAAGTGTTCCATAATTTTCAATGACTTCTTTGGTTAATTTTGATTTGGTGCCATTTTCATCAATAGCGACTCGGCGAATTACCTTTGATTGATGTTGATTCTGCCCTGTTTTTTCATCGTATACTGTTTCTAGAACATATTCATCTTTGGCGTCCTCGTACGTATAAAGTTCTAGATAATCATTGTCATTTGGCAAATGGATATAACTTTTTTCGCCTTTAGAATTTTCAATGATCAAATAACTATCAAGTGGCTCTAAGTCATCATCTGGTTCCAAATCATCCTCTGGCCACAAGAGTTCCATGTCTCCGGTAATATGTAGTTCGATCAAATTACCTGCTTGAGCTTTTTCCAACGTTAACTTGTTATTGGTTTTTACTTCTTTTGTGAAATCGTACATACCACTTACGGTTTGTCTAAATCCTTCGATGTCTTGTTCTGCTTTTGTAACTCTTTTATCAGTTTCTGTAGTTTGCTCAATTAAGTCATTTATAAGTCCTGTATTTTTATTAGTTGAACGTTCTACTTTCAATAACTTATTTAAAGTGGAATTTGCATTTCCATAATTGGATACTGTTTCATTTAGTTCTGCCATTTCTATTGATGAGGTCCAAGAATTTGGATCATTAAAATCTCCACCTTGCCATTCCAAAGTATGTTTTGTAATGTATGTTTCAATGTCTATATGGTCTATATCTTGTGATTTTATTTTTTGGCCCGCTCTTAATTCTAATAAGCCATAAGGAATATTTAATTTCGAAATTGGAGTATAAGAAAATCCATTTACTTGATTATAAATGGATTCGTTTATTGAATACCTGTCAATATAATTCCAATCGTCTTCAATACGTAACTCATAAGGATTTGGTGGTGTTTCTTCTGGCCATTTTACGTTATCATTTGTATCACCGCTACTTAGAATAATAATATTTACAGGTGGCTTTGAATTTCCATGTACAAAATTTTCCCAATCTTCTATTTCATATAACTTTGAATCGAACCATTTGATTGAATAAGTATTGTCATAATTTAATTGAACATAACTAGAGGCATATTTTGCGATTATTTGTACTGCACTTTTCCAGGTTGGATTATCGCCTATATAAGGCTTTTCGCTTAACTCAATTTCACTGTTTAGAAAATCTCCTTTTAAAGGTACTCCAACTTGTTCTCCAATCCATGTCGCCCATGCTCCCATTGTATTTGGAAAAGAAAAGTTATCTTGGTATGGTTCTTCAAATTTTTGTGTGTTGTCAAAAAGTGATAATGTAGATTCAATAGAATCTTCATCTGTTTTTAGATCATTCACATACCAACTTCCAAACCCTTGGATATCAATATATGTGTGATAAAGATTATCGTAAGCATGATTTAAGTTAATTATTTTTAACTCTGCACTATTTTTTACAAATGCTCCAATAACTTGTTGATTATTTTCTATATTATCAATAAGTTTAAAACCAGTTATATCACTATCTTTTATTCCAGTTACAATCATGAAACATCACCATAACTTATAAACTCAATAGTGAAAGGAGCATATAAAATGTTACCAGTATCATTATCATAAGGGACTTTCTCTACAGACAAATCTGGTTTCGGAACATAGAATTTTGTTGTTACAAACCTATTAGCCCAATGGTCAAAATAATAAACATTTAATTCTTCTTGCTTTATAATCTCTAGTAAATCTAATATTTGGAATCTGTATAAAGATTTTACAAATTGAAGAGTATGATCTGGAATCTGTGCTTGTCTTTTACGGTATAAATACGCGTTAAGATGACCTCGTTTTGCTGAGGCTTCCATATCATTTGTTTTAGGTTTTAATCCACCTTTTTCTACCCATTCCCATGGTATTTCAAATGATTTTTTACCATCTATTGTCGAAAATTTTATTTTATCCATTTTTGCTCCTTTCTACCTTACAAAATAAGGTTCGCCTTCTAGATTTTCTAAAAGTCGAATTCCTTTAAGTGCTGCTCTACCAATTTCTTCGGTTTCACATTGCATAATAAAAGTAGCATTTAAAACTACTTCTTTTCCTCCACTTTCTTCACGTACTATTTTTCTAATTAATGATTCTGGTGCTTCTAGGTTGTTTCCATGCTTTTGATCTCCTAAAATTGCTGCAAATTGTGAATTCGGAGGAATAACTGCTCCAGTTGCTAAAAATGGTATTTTGTTAATAGTAGGAATATTGAATCCGAACTTTTTTCCACCCATAAATGGTACCCAATCTGGAACGTCGATGCTGAATGAATTAATTTTGCCTATGAAAAAGTTCAAGCCATCAATCAGGGTGTTTAGCAAGGCAATGAGGCCATTTAATGGAGCCTTTGCAATTGCAAGAAGTGAATCAAAAATTCCTTGGAAAATTTCTTTAACGCCATTCCATGCACGTTTCCAGTCTCCTGTAAAAATTCCGACGATTAAATCAATGATTCCAGTAAAAATTTTCTTAAACGCATTAAGAATATCATCTAAAAATTTCATTACAAAAGACAGTCCATTTGCTAGTAACGAACTTATAAACACACCTATCAGACCGAATTTTTTTCCGATTTCATCTAGGTGGTCGAAGATCCATTGAATTATATTTGAAAAAAAGGTTTTTATCTCTTCCCATTTTGAAACCAGAATCCCGACGATTAAAACAATGAGCCCGGCAATGACTAATGGTAATGAACCTAAAATCACACCTAATCCAACAATTGCTAAACCTATTCCAGCAATGACTTTGCCAAAATTTTCAAAAGTTGGATCTTTTAAATAATCTATTATAGAAGTGATGGCTGTAATGATTCCTAAAATCATAATTCCAATTCCTAAAGCCTTAATTCCATCTAATCCTAATTTAATTGCTAATATAGAAACGGCTAATCCTCCTAAAAATGCAAGTACTATTCCACCGTTTTCATTAACGAAATCCTTGATTCCATTTAATATATCTAACAATTTTTGGCTATATGTTATTTCACCGTCAAAATTTATATTGCCACTATTAGCATCGCTGATTCCACTTGAGGTTGTTTTTTCTTCTTGATTCACTTCAAGTTTGTCAAAACTTCCTAAGTTTTCTAGATCCTCTTGAGCCTTACCTAATGCTGTAGTTGCTTTGGCTTGATTATATAACTCTTTGGCATTTTCTTTGGCTTGTGACGCGGTTTTACCAAATAATCCATTAATAAATACCGCTATTGTTCCTGTAACTTTTGTAAGTGCATTCATCAAAGAATTTATCGAAGGCAATACCGAATTGTAGATCGGAGTAAAAGCTGTCATTAAATTGGCTTTAATTTGATTTAGGCTTTCACTAAATTTATCGTTAGATTTTAGTAAATTGATAAAACCTTTTGACATAGAACTTAGTCCACTTCTTATTAGACTAAATACCATGGCAGTGCCTATCAATCTACTCATTTTGTTTTTAAATTTATCAATTTTAGAATTAACATCTTTGAATCCTTTCGAAATAACCGATGCATCAACTCCAAGCCTTGATAATCTATTTTTAGATGCTTTTTCTATATTTTTAGCAAGTTCATTAGCTTCTTCTTGTGATCCTCTAAGTGATCGTTCTGTTTCTTCTATTTTTGCTTTTAAATTTACTGCTTCCATTGATGCCATTGGATTCAACTTTAATTGTTCAACTTCATTTTTTAATCTAATGGATTCTTCTCTTGCATCTTCTAATTTTGATGCTAAATCAATAGATTCTTCATCTAAGCGGTTTTGTTCATTTTGAATTAAGGATATTTCTTGTGGATTCCCATTGTTTTTGGCCCATTCTAAATCAATCTGCTTTTGTCCTATTTTTTCAATCGTTTCATCATATTGTTCCTCCAGTTTTTGTACTTCTTTTTCGTTCTTTTTGAGTAATGTTTCCGTTGATGTTAAAGATGCAGGCACTTTGTTATAACTGGCTAATTGATTATATTTTGCTTTTAAATTATCAAGGGCTATTTCTTCTTTTTTGATTTTATCCACTTTTTTATTATATTGAGCAATTAATTTATCCGTTTCTTTACTGATTTTTTTGTAACCGTTAATTAAATCTGTATTTTGTAATTTTGTATTAATTACTACGTTTCCTTCGGCGTTTTCGAGTCATCACCTCCATTAAATATTTTCATAAATTCACTTACTTCTTCCGAATCTTCAGTTTGATAATTTAAGTCAAGAATTTCACGTGATTCTACAAACAACTTTCTTTCATCTTTTGAAAGTTTTCCTCGGAATTTTTTCTGACGTAAATTTACAATCTTAGAAAAGAATGTGTTATCTCCAATGTCTAAAAACAAAGAGACAAATCTCCACCAGTGAATTTTTTCCTCATTTAGATCGATTGAATGAGTTTGATTCATTGCAGAATAAATGTACTTTGCATCATGGTTGAAAGAGTAAATTCTTGGCAAAATACTTGTATCTTTATTGGATTCTTCGCCGCAATTTAAGAATTTAATTCCTTTTAATATTGCTTGTTCAATATCATCTGGAATTTTCTTATATAAAAGAGTCAACATTATGAAGTGCTTTTCTTGGATTGTTAATTCTTTATCTTCATATGCCTTTATGATTCGTAAGCAATTCTTAAAATCGGGATTAATCTCATAAATTTCATCATTTATTCTAATTTTGGTTGGAAATGGTTTTATTAAATCATTCATTAATCCATCACATCTAATTGTTCAATTTCTTTTTCTGGCAAATAGCGGTTGATTGATGTTTTTCGTGACTTATTAAAATAAGGAGTTGCATATTCTATTATCGGCATAATTTGAGAAATATCATAAGTTCCTTGCATGATTGCATCACAGGTACCTTCTCCAAACACATAATCAAAATCATCAAAGATTTCTTTTAATCTTTCTTCCTGGTAAGTTAATGTTTCATTAATTTTTTCAAATGTTGTACGATATTCATCAAGTTCTTCTAAATTTAGATCTCTATTTGTTGGTAAATCCTTAATTTCAGATTTATTTTTGTTAATCATATCTTTGGCTTTATACAAGTTTTGAACAATATTACTAAATCTTGTATACGTTTTTATATCATCCGGATTGAATTTAATCGTAGTTATAACTTTTCCGGTTTCATCGACAACATCTTGTTTTAGCCATTTACTTTTTATTTCAATTGCCATTTTCAAATTCCTTTCTTATAAAAAATTAGGGAGAGTTTTTTCTCTCCCTATTAAGCTACAACGGTTGGTGTAAATTTTTTAGTTTTTGGATTAAAGGTTCCGTGAGTTTTTTCTCCTAACCAATTCAGTTCATAAGGTGTTCCAATTCCGGCAGTGTCTCCACCCCAAGATTGAAGTGAGATAGCAGCTTTTTGACGGAAACATTCATATTCTCCAGCCGGTTCTTCAGTTACTTTAAATGCTGATACTTCCATAAATTCAAAAACTACATCATCTAGTTCTTTATCGTATTTATAAATTTCGTATAATTTTTGTGCTAATTTTCCATCGTGTTTGTAATAGCAAGGATCTACACTTGTAGTTTGTGGTCCTTTTTTTACAGTAACTTCTGTTTCTCCAAGGACATTTTCTTTAGAATCTGTTTCATAATTCATTGTACGGCTTAATTCATCATTATCTTTTCCAATAGCTTCGAATGTCTCTTCTTCTCCAGTATTGTCAATATAAAAAAGAATTGATTCTTTACGTTGCGCTTTCCCAGTCTTAGCCCCTGCAAAAAGTTGTAAATCTAATTTCATAATATTTACCTTCTTTCTAAATAAAAAAATCCACAAAGGGATTTTTTACATCTTTTTTTGTGTATTCCACAATTATTTGTATTTGATAACAAGCTTTTCTTAAAGTTGGATCTACTGATACCAAATAATCACTAGAAGAAATCGTTACCTTTGTTACGTACTGATTATTTTTAAGAACAGGAAAATTTTTTCCTTCATTTTGTTCTTCTATCCACTCAGCAATATCCTCAAAAAACTCACTGTTTTTTAGTTTGTTTTGAAGTTCGTTTGAATGATTAAAATGTGCCCTCAAAATAAAACTGGCTTGCCTTTCAGAATCACCGTTTACTTTAGTTTTCAAAACAGGTTTTATAGGAGTTTTATCAATTGTTGCTACATTAGCATCTTTTGATAACATATCTACTCCTAATTCCTTTAATTTTGTAAAACTAGGACATTTTAAAAAATATTCTCGCAATGAATTTATCATTTTCCACCTCTTTCAATAAATCTTTGTACTGCCATTTCAATTTCTTTCTGCCTATCTGCCCACATTCTGCTAGTCCAATAAGGACCACGAATGCCATAAAAATTATTTATTGCTCTACCACTTGGATCTAATATCTTTGGTACTCCTTTTCTAGAAAAGAAACCTACTTGAATTCCATTTTTAGTTAAAGGAAAACCTCCAACTAAATAATCAGGATCTACCATAAGCATTCCATACCATTGATAACGAGCATAAGGGCTATTATAGATAACTTGCGTTCCATCTAGATTCATGGATGAATTATTTTTTAACATACCTTTATCGAAAGGAATATAATCATCAGATAGTCTCCATATCTCATTTGTAAAAAAACGTTGTACAGAGCCACCTTCTTCTAAATTCAAATCTTTAATCATTGTGTCTATAGAATTTAATTCTAATTGTACTTGAAAGTCCATTACTTACCTGTAATTAGTATATTATCTATACTGCTTCCAACTAAATTTTCATCTATTCCAAAGACAGTCATGATTTTAAAATTATTTGGTATATCATTCACAGAATCAATATCTGGTCCTTCACCCAAAATAATTCTATTTTCATTTTGAATTGTGAAAGTGTTTTCTTCGCCTTTATATTCCTTTTCTGTGACGTATTTTAAAAGATTATCTCCATTAATTATGATGTTAATAGCACCTGCTTCTACAACACCTTTTCCAGAAATGTTAATAGAATCTGTTCCATACCAATAAACTTCATGAAGAATCGTTTTTAAGTATTTTCCTTCATATTCATTATAGATTGTAATCGTATGTGGCATTTTCATCTCCAATACCTCCCCGATACATGAGTCCGGTGTGTACTAAATTTTTATAACAAATATGATAGGTTTTCTTTTTTAAATCATCATCACTAAGTATTTGATTTGCACGTAAATTAGACTTATTAACATAACTTACCGAATGTGGTCCTAGACTTTCACTAGCAACTTCTTTGTTATCATTTTCTGTGCTTAGTACAGATTTTTTTAGATTGTCTTGTTCAAATAACAATTCAGCAATTTCACAAGTAGTGTTGCGAATTAAGTCATTCAGAATTTCATTTGTAATTCTATGCGAAGTCCAATAATTTACTTCACTACTTGCTTTGATTGCTTTTTCTTTAAATGAAGATTCAGGTATGCTAGAACCTCCATAAGTTTCAATATAATATTTATAATCAACTAATTCTGTTAGCATACCTAATCATCTCCTATTCATTATCTGTTTCAGTTTTCTTTGCAGTCTTTTTTTCTGTTAGTCTAACATTTTGGGCTGTCAAAGCTTCAACTTCTTTTTCTAAATCATCAATTTTATTTACTAATTCAGTGTTTTCGCTAGTCAAAGCTTCAACTTCTTTTTCTAAATCATCAATTTTATTTACTAATTCAGTGTTTTCGCTAGTCAAAGCTTCAACTTCTTTTTCTAAAGTTTGTTTTTCTTTAACTAGTTTTTTTAAGTCTTTATTTTCAGTTGTAGAGTCTTTTGAAACTCCCATTCCAATAAATGTACTCATTACTTTTCCCTCCTATTCTGCTGCAGCTTTATGAGAGCAATATACACCAGCAAGTTTATTTTCATAAACATGACCATAAAGGTTATTATTACGATACTTAAATACGTTATCATCACCGTCTTGGTCCTCATCTGGAGTGAAGTATTTAATAAATTGTTCCATATGAACTACTGCTGCACTTCTTTCTACACATAAGAAGTTGATTTCTTGGCCATCTTCTGCTTTAACATAACCAAATTGTTCTTTACCATCTTTTAATTCAATTTTAGTGTACATTCTGTTTTGAGGA
Source organism: uncultured Bacilli bacterium (assembly GCA_947627835.1). Classification (GTDB taxonomy): domain Bacteria; phylum Bacillota_I; class Bacilli_A; order RF39; family UBA660; genus MGBC162267. The sequence goes on from CANQXM010000003.1 coordinate 15,582, forward strand.
ACTTCGATGATTGTTGAGAATTTACTTAATACATCCTTAGATTTATAAGATTCTAGATCATCAATTAATCCTTTATTAGTAGGAGTAATAAATAAAATTCTGTTTTCTGGATCAACTTCATCTTCATCCATTTTGTTTGTACAAGTTCTTAAAGCTTTAATTACTTCTTCACCTGTAGTTAAAGTTTCTTCTTTTACTGAAATACCTGAAACTCCTGCAATTTTAGCAATACGAGCAGCATCTGTTTCTGGAACAACTTTAGTTCTAATAAATTCACTAGATAACTTAGCAAATGGTAATTTTAAAGCTTCGGTATTATCTAATCTATCAATACGTAAATCTTGAGAACGTTCTTTATCGTATTTAATAGTTTCCCATTTGAATGTGGTTGAACCTTTTGTATAACCTGACTTTCTATCAAAATCTCCTAATGCATCCATGTCTAGTTTTGCAACCATGATTTCGCCATTATTTCCACGTTTAAGCGTTGCTTCATCACCTTCAAGAATTGAAGTTTTTGAATTTTGTTTGTATACCTTATCTAATAAAGGTAAATATACTTTTGCTAATTCAATATTGTTCATAGTTTTTTTCCTTCTTTCTATTTTTCATCTTTAATTCCCATGATTTTCTTTATTTCATCTAGAGCACTATCGCTTGTTGGAGGTGTTACAGATGTTGTAAATTTTGGATTGGCAACATCACTTTTGAATGCCCCAACATCATTCTTTTTAAGTTCTTCAAGCCATTCAGAAGCACCTTGAAATTTTTGCTCCTTTTCATCGTACTTAAAGTCCTTTTCGTTAAACTGTGCAATTACACCAGCCTTTGCTGATTCGCTTGCAAATTCAACGCCATTAAAAAAAGCATTCGTTCTTTCTTCTCGAATACTTTTCTCTTTTGCTTCATTTTGAGATTTCACTAAATCATTATATTTAGTCTCCCATTCTTCAGCAGATTTCTTAATACCATCAATGTCCATATCTTTATAAGATTTAATCTCATTGTTGGCATCATTTAGTTGATTTTTATAGGTTTCAATTTCAGTTGTTAATTCTGTTTTTACCTTTTCTTTTTCGGCATTCACAGATTTACCATGCTCAGTTAAGATGGCTTTTATTTCATCTTCGCTAAGTTTTACTTTACCTTCGCCTATTTCTAAATCTTCTAAATATTTTTTCATATATCTCTCTCCTTCCACTTTTTCAAGAGGTTGTGTCCTCCTAGATTTAGATATTTCCTAATTCTTTCCAGTCTTTTTAGGCAGACCAAAAAACCCGATATTTCTATCGAGTTATTAGTGCTATTTTATAAGCACTGTACTAATCATATACACGAGCCACCCTCGATTCCGTGCACCTGCTAGTGGTTGTTTTAATATGATTAGTACACTACTTATAACAATTTTATGGTCGGAGCAATAGGACTTGAACCTATGACCTCTAGTTCCCAAAACTAGCGTTCTACCTATCTGAACTATGCCCCGTTATTTACACTAAATTTGACATATTTTCAAAAATAGTGTATATTATATATATCAAAGCAGTGGTCGTGGCGACTTTGCGCCTAGTGTCATTGCTTTTTTTGTATGTTATTTTTCAAAATAATAAATTTATCATTTTTCTTTATTCCAATCATTTTTACCCAATTAGTATCATTCCTTTTAAATGCATTATTCGTTTGCTGAATTAAATCTGACATTTTAAGATTAGATTTAGTTGTTTCAAAGAAGAAATAGTATGCTTGTTCATCTTTATTTCTCACATTATGATATAGTAGCTGATTACTATTTCCACTAACAATCTTCATATCAACATAATCTTTTCCAATGGTTAAATCTGGAGTTTTTATTTTTTCGGGTTGATTTATTGTTGGATTTAATATTACTTTTTTATTTGTTTTTGATTGAATAAAATTTGCAAAATTTATTTCTTCATTTATATATTCATTTTTGACTTTTTTTCCATCAATGATATAAGATATTCCTTTATATTTAAATTCATCTCCTATATTCATTTTAGTTGCTTCAACAATGTTGTCTGTTTTATCTCCAAGCCACGAATTAGTAACATCTTTGCTAGACATTTTAACATTTGGATTTTCATATACAAATTCTCTGTTAAATTTCCTTTTCAAATTATTTTCTTTACAAAAATCATTATACTCTTTATCAATAACTTGTAGTTTATCATTATATAAATTATATTTTTCAACATCATCGCTTTCTTTTGCAACTTCGATTTGTCTTTTATAATCTCTTATAGTCCTTTCGTATGCACGTTGTTGCTGATTTAATTCATATATTTTTTGATTTTCCTCTGGATCTATCTCTATATTTTTAGGAACGGAAATGCCAGGCCAGAATGGCCATTTAATGTGTCTACAATTTGCACCACCAATTCCTTGAATGTCTCCTTCGTTGCAAGTCTCTTGAAAGTTTGGATATTCTTTTGTTGAACCGTCTATTTTATACACTTTTCCTTGCCACCATGAATGATCCTTGTAATCATGTGTATCAGTAACTCTTGCTCCCAAATGTTGTGATACTTCATAATATTCAGCATCCATATCTTTGGCAAATTGTGTGCTTGCATTATTCGTGCATTGAACCACTGCTGTAAGTACATCTCTTCTTACACATGATTCAATTCCATAATTAATAACTTTGCCATTTTTTTGTTTATAACTTGCTACGATAATACCTTGGTTTGCCATTCGTGTAAGTGCCTTTCGAATTGCACTATTATAATCATTTATACCGCTTTGTACTTCAGTATATGCTTGATTTAATACGCTCATATATGATTCTTGCATTCCTTGTATAGCATTTGTATGGATCATTTTAAAAATGTTGTCTATTTCTTTATATGAATTATTAACAATATTAATAAATGGCTGAGAAGCAATTAACTTGTCTGTATCAATTTTATAATCACGTATGGAATTTAGTTTATCTACTGCATTTAGATCTATTGTAGATATTCCGGCTTCTTTTAACATTTGAATTATTTTAGCCTTGGATATTTTAGTTCTTTTAGAAATGATATCAATTGCCTCTTGATTTAAACCACCAAGTTCTGCAACTTTGTTAGCATACCACTCCATTGAGTTTTTAAATCCCACGGATTCATATAATTTAAAATGTGTTGCTATATGTGCAATTAGTTCATATTCTAAATTTTGATAAATTTCTACGATAGGTTCAATTAATTTGTCAAAATCTGGACCATTATGCATTATTCTTCAGGTTCCTCTTCTTCTGGTTCATCTTTTTGAGTTAATTTTCTATATTCTTGCTGTCTTTTAACAAATTCTATAGCTTCCTTTTCTTTCATATTTCTTGTTTCCATTATATATTGAACGTCACTAGTAATTTGGTTATTTCTTTCGATAAGAGCTTGGTTTCTTGATTGCTCCTTATCTACAAGAATAGAATCGTCCCAATCATGCTCTACAACATAACTTGGTCTTACAGGTATCCCATAAAGTTTACAAAGAACATAGATTCCATAAATCAAGTCATCTAAAGCTTGTTGCATTGATGTTTGAATGTTCTTCACGGTTGTATAGTAGCTCTGTTTCATAATTTTCATTTCTGTTGCGGTTTTTTCAACGGTCTGTGGTTTAGATAGTATTCCATGCTCTAAGTGACATTGAACCTCTGCTTTTTGAAGTAATTCATTTAATCCATTAAACATAGATGTATCTCTTATTTCTGGGCTAAAGATATTGTAACTTTTATCTTTGGTCTCATCAAAATCGAACTTTCTAAATAATCTTTCTTTTCCTTTAGGTACTATAAATCCGCCTTTGCCATTTGATTTCAAAACAGTTTCATCTACATCAATAGCAAGTTCAGAACCTTCATATTCCCATAATGTTCTTGAAAATTGTTTATCAATTTCTTTTAAGGTATTTAAAGCATTATGATAAATAGGCATTCCTACTGGTGAAGAATTATCAATGGTATTTGCGAGTTTAGTTGTTGCAAATCCTCCTATTAGTTTATCTACACCCTCAATTGCACTATTTTCTTCAATATTCTTCCATTTGTTTACGCTTTTTAAGTCTATCTTGGTTTCTAATATTGTTCCTTCTTTTCTGCCTTTATATGCAATATTTCTTGTTGTCATTACATTATCGTTTAAAGAACTATATTCTAATCGTGTGTAAACTGTAGATTCTTCTGTTATTTGGTCAACAATAATACAAGAAATCAACTCTCCATCATCGCTAAAACTTACTGGAATAAATTTATCTGCTTGAACTACGTTTACATTAATTTTTTTACCATCAAAATATGGCTTAAAAAAAATACAAGATTTTCCAATCATGTATTCTGTGTTCGTTTGAATATTCTTCAAAAACTTTTGATATATCTGATTGATATAAGGTTCGTCACAAACAGATTTATATTCAACTACAGTTGCTTCAGCTACTTTTTCACATATTGTTTTAGCAACGTGTAATGAAGTTGTTTTTGAATCTATCCATGGTTCTTTTCCATTAAAAATATTTGACCAATTTTGAATTGCTTTCAATATAGTTTCGCTTGTCTGTAAATCTAATCCAAAATCAGTAATAATTTTATTATAATCAAACATTTTATGCCACCATCCTTTCAATTTATTCACAAAATTATTCCACATCTTCTTTATCATCTCCTAACATAGGAAGTAATTGTTTTATGATCTTCCATATTCCCATCACTAAATACCTCAAAGCATCTTCGCAGTGATCATCTTTCTTTATAGGAACTTCTTTGCCTTTATCAAGCAAATCTTTATCGTATTCATACTTGTACATTTCACCTATCAAATGCTCTTGTTTTGGAGATATAAAAAGACGTTGAAAACTCAACATCTTTTGCACTCTATTAATTCCCAAAGATACATCATTTTTAGCATTTCTAATTACGATATCCGGACAAACTCTCTTTATTTCTTCTGATAATCCTTTTGCGGATGGATCTATGAAAACGTATAGAACTTTTAATCCGGTTTCTTTTTCAACATTTTCCTTAAATTTTTTGAAGTCCAATGCGTATTCACTCGGCGATTTTTGTTTTCCGCTTTCACGTCCACTATGGTAATATTCATCTACTCCTCTTAAGCATTTGTCTTTATAATCAAGCCCAAAACATTCATAAGTTGTTGCATTCATTTGACCATAATCTACAGATATATAAAGATGGTTCATGTTTTCCAAGTTTTCTTTAGTACATTCTTTTATATGAATTTCTTCGTTGAACATGTAATAAATTAACTCATCAATACCTGTACAAATTCCTAGCCACAACCAACGATACATTTTTTCATCTAATTTTTTCAGAATTTCTGCTGTTTGTATAAGTTTTTTTCCTAACCAACTTTCAGGTACGTCTCTATAATCGGTATGAACATGGATAACATCTTCCCTAAGTTTCATTTTATCTAGCCATAACATGATATCAGCTTTAGGATTTTTTGGAGGATTAAAGTAATATTCCATCACAAATTCTTCATCATTTCCACGGATAAATGTTGCTTCAATATTTTGAAGTTCGTCTTCTCCATCACCTTTATCAAAAAACTCTGTTAATTCATCAAGTTCTACTAATACAATAGGTCTATCTTCATCAATCATACCTTTTGTATCATCTATTGAATCATTACCAGTAAAATAAATTGTGTTCCCTGTTGGAAGATATGTTATTTGCATGGGACTAACTGTTATTTTAAATCTTTTCTTATTTAGTTTTAATCTTTGAATGGCTCTCAAGCATTCTTTGAATACAGTTTTTTTTAGTTTGTTATGAAATTTTCTTAAAATAACTACCGAACCTGTTTTTTTATCTATGATTCTTCTCACTGCTCTTAAAGCGCCACGACTAGATTTTGTTCCGGCACGACCACTCGTGTATATTTGATGAATATGAATAATATCATTAAAATTTGAATAATATTTTGGAATAATTAAATTGCTTAACTTAACAACGATTTTATTTTGGCAAGTCATCTACAATTATTACTCCTTCATTTTCTAAACTTTCTTCTTTTTTTTGCTTATATTTCATTTCTTTTAGTTTTAACGCTTTATCAAATATAACACCATATACAGTAGCAATATCTTTAACATTAGTAAATGCATCTGGTTTCTTTAACTTTGCTTTTATAGCCTTTAAAGATAAATCTATTATTTCTTTTTGATCATCAGCTATAGAATCCATATATTCCAAAATGTCTTTAATGTTTTCTTCTCTTTTTTTTTCAAACTTTTTCAAACTTTCAGGGTCTTTATTGATAATTTTTCTTACTGCAGTATCTGATATTCCATTCATTCTTGCTGTTTCAGCATAATTATTGTTTGAGGCATAATCGGCAATTATTTTTTTCTTTTGCCTATCAGTTAATTTTACTCTAGGCACATCAACCAACTCGCTAGATCTTTTTTATTATAAAATGTCAAATGGCTATTTTTGGTTTTTTTTGATTTTTTTGGCCTGTAATTAAAATTAATTGTTCTTGATATCCATGTTTTTCTTCCTTTTCTGTTAGGCACTAAAATCTCTACAAGGGAAATATCATATTTTTTACTTAATTCTAAAAGTTTAATATTTATAAAAAAATCTAATTTCATTGTTTTCCCTCCTTCATATTAATTAAAACTATTTATGATTGGTTTTGTTCTTTATTTTGAGCATTTCCTTTTGATTCTTTGACTCTCTCAACTAGTTTTTCATCGATTAGTTTATTTGCTTTTTCATCATTAATTTCAAATTCACTTCCGTAAAGATGAATTTTTCCATTTTCCTTTAAAGTTAAACTAGCTTCTTTTCCATCTACTTTTGCGATGACTCTTACTTTCATATTTATTACATCCTTTCATTTATATAATTGGTTAAGGGAGAAGGAATTGAACCTTCTTTTTAAGGTCGAAAGCCTTACGTTCTACCAATAAACTATCCCTTTATTGGTTTTTACTTATACATACTGCACTCGTTAACACTATTCCTAATATTAATCCGATCAAAAATCTAAACATGTTTTAACCTCTTCACATATTTTGCTTTTATCGTTTAATTCAAAAAATAAGCGCTCGTATAAAGCATTAAAATATTGTTTCATTGCATCGAGTTGTTTTTCTTCTAATGATGGATTCTGTGGATCTTTTGTTTTGCTGTTTATATATTTTTCAAATTTGACAATTTTAATTTGTAATTCAAGTATTTCATCCAACATTCTCGTCTTATAATTCATGATCTATTCTCCAATCTTATAACATTTATTTTTCCACTTTCTTTTTATCTTCCTTATTTCTGCTCACAACGGCTAAAGAAATGACTAGCATTAAGGAGGAACTTTAGTTTTGTGAGCACAAATAAAAAAGAACTTATCAAAAGTTCTTCTAAGGAAGTGAGTTGTATCTTAATAAATAGATACTGTGGAATCTTTAATTTCGATTTTCAAGATTGATCAGATCTTTATTTACATAGAATTGGTAGAAAGAAAGGAATAATGCCTATGCTACATCTCCCCAAACGTGTACTACCAGATTTTTTATTAAAGATTCCACACTACCTACTATTAAAGGTAGTGAATGGTGTAAATCAATATGTATGGAACTACTAATTATTCCATGATACAATTATACCACACAAAAGGTGGGTCAAAACGGGTCAATTACTCTTGACACTATTTTTTTTATATCTATTGTATTTTGTTCTTGAATAATCTTTTCCTCTATTTAATTTTTTATCAATTTCTCTCCAACTTTTCTTTTCGTCATATTTTAAATACTCAATGTAACCAATTTCGTCATATTGGCTCATCCTTTTTATTTCTTTAGCAATGTACGCTTTCCAGGAATATATAGCTGCGACTAAACCATATATTTTAGTATCTAGTTCTTCGTCTTTAAACACGTAATTTAAGAATGAATCTATGTTGGTATTAGAACTATCTACTACTAGGTCTTTTATCTTAACCGCCCCTGGTTGTGTTTTTAAAAAATTGATATTTCTTTGCGTAGCATAAACATCTAATTCATTTTCTAGGCGCTTTATTTCATTTTTGGCTTCTCTAATAGTTACATGTTTCTCTATTGCCATAGTCATCCCTCCATAATTCTCTTTTTTATCCCGACCGGTCTAATCCGGAATTACGGCCGGTCTAGTCCGGTCTGTAATTTAATTTATATCAAATTTGTTCATTCAACTACCTCATATCCCATTTCCCGTAAAGCTTCACATATTGGCTTGAAAGTAATATCTTCGGTGTTCCACATATTATCATAAATACAATTTCTTATTTTCTCTCTTTCATCCCAATCCATAGTGATTTTATTTAATGCATTGAAAATGGCTTTTTCTTTATTTCTTATAATTCGATTGTCGCATGGATAACCATCCTCTTCTTCAAATATTTCCATTTCTAAATGTTGGATCTTAATGATGTCTTTTAATTTAATCTTCATCGCAGCATCCTAATTCTTTGCATTTATTATATATTGCTTGTAATTCATTAATAGAAAGATAAGCGCCATTATTTTCAGGGCTATAATTTATATAAAGTCCTCTATTATCTTTTGGTTGAGTACGTATAAGTATTTCTTTAATATCTCCTAAAGCTCCAACTTTTTTATAATGTATGCAATCTTCTAAATTACACTTTAATTCATATCCTAAATCTTCCAATGTAATATTTTTATTCATTTTTTTATTTCCTTCTTTCAATTTCTTTAATTTATAACAAGTTTCGCCATATCGGATAAGCCGCTCGCCGTCACTTGATTGATAAAACATCATTTTTCCTCCTAAAAGCCATTTTTCAAATTCATTTGAAGCATTATTTTCTTGTTGTAATTTATCAAAATAATTTAAAAACTCTAGTTGTTCGTCTGTTAATGGTTGATCGCCTATAACATAATCAAGTATTTTTTCCCTATCCCATTTATTCGGGTTAAAGTTTGGTATTATTTTTACCACCTCTATTAATTAAATCTAGTACTTCTTGATATGCCTTTTTCATTGCTATTTTTTCTATAATGTCAAAACCAACATTATAATTTCCACTTAATCTTTCAATATCTATATTGCTTAATTTTACTTTTTCTTCTAGGTAATCAATAATTTCGTACTTTTCCTCATTTAGTTTTTGTACTTGCAAAGCAAGGGCTTGATATCGTGTTTTATAATATTCAAATGTGGCTAATTGTTCATTTAATGTCTTGGAAAAATCAAATTTTAAAGGTATTCCATTCATGCTAATCTCCTATCCTATAGCAACTATTTTCATATTGCTCTCTGGTTAAAATTGTTTCAATTTCACTTTCTAAAATGCCAACTTTATAATTACTATCTGTATATATCCATTTTCTGCCGTGTTCATCTTCTTTAATTAAGCATACTGATGACCCATTAACATAATCTCCAACTTCGATTAAATCTATTGGATTATAACTTGGTTCTTTTAAAACTGTGCCATCATCGTATACATTCCATTCTAAAGAGATATTATCTTTTTTTACACCAAAATATATATCTTTTTTATCAGCCCATGCCACATTGTCTAAATCATCGATATTAGTAACTTTTGCAATTCCTTTTTTAGTTCTAATATACATTCCTACTTCTATTTTCATAGCCCAAGTTCCTCTAGTGTATATTCTTTATCTAATTCCATACCTTTGTACATTTTTTCTTTCCAAAAACTTGGTAAATCAATTTTTTCTGAATCGGCTCCAGTAGATGATTCAATTAATATTTCAATATAGCATGTGTTACTAAATAACTTTTGTTTTTTTATATAAAATACTTTATCTCTAAAAGGTCTAATAACACCACTTAAATATTTTCTTTCTTCCTCATCAAGTATTGGATCTACTACTTCTAAAGTTAGTTTTATTTTTGTTTTTGTTTGTAATTTACTAAATATTTCTTTTTCTTTTTCATTTAAACAATCGCAAACTATACAGTTAAAATTTAAATGATATTTTTTATCAAAACGTTCAGTATAATATGTATTTCCAAAATAAACTTCTTTTTCTAATTTCATTTTTAATTTTCTCCTTTCATAGCCAATATAATTGCCTTTTTAAATTTGGAATGTTGTAGCAAATCCAACAACATCCTTTATTAAAGCTTCCTGATGTATTTAAAAAATGGATTCGCTTTTTAAAGATTAAAATTGATAATTTATCAATATATTTTTCATACATATCTGCTCTTGTAGGTGTTTCTAAAGTTGACAATGGCAGTAATAAACAAAATGATTTGATTTTTTTGGATTCTATTAAATCAAATGTTCTTTTAATGATTTGATTTTGCTTTGAGAATGGTGGATTACTAATTAATAAATCACAATTTTCTGGAGGTTCCGTTTTAAAGAAGTCATTACCTAAATCATCAAATATATGAGTTACTTTATATTTCAAATTTAATTCATCAGCTTTTAATTTAAAATGTGAATCATAATTATTGAATGGAAACCAGATAGATTTGAATTGATTAATATCAATTATTTTATAAATATTTTCTACTACCCAACGAGGAGTAGCTACATGATCTTTATCTTGATTCTGGAGAATGTCAAAAATAGTAAGTTGTTTCAATGAAAATCACTCTCACTTATTCCGTAAAATAAATAAGGATCATTAACTGGTTCAATTGGATTTTCTTTTAAATCTGTTATTTCTTTTTTTAGTTCTCCATTTTCATATTCCAGTTCTTCCACCTTAACAACTAAATTTTCATAATCGGCAAGTTTCTTTGCCGTTTCAAGTGTAATATATTCCCCTTTCATATATTTCTCCTAAAACGGCAAATCTTCATCTGTTAATTCAATCTGTTGTCCAAAATTTGCAAATGGATCTTCTTTTACTTCATTAATAGAACTACTTTCTTGCTCGGTAATTTGAACATTATCTCCATATTCTCTAACCGGCTCAGGTATACTAGTGTCTTTTTTCTCTATAAATTGCATAGTAGCTACTTGTACCTCTGTTAAATATCCCCTTGTACCGTCATCTTTTTCATAAGAACTGGTCCTTATGCTTCCACTAATACTAAATTGATTTCCCTTTTTTACGTATTTTGCAATTGCTTCAGCTCTATTTCCCCAGGCAAAGCAATTAATAAAATCTGCATCAGTATCTCCGTTTTCATTTTTATAATTTCTATTAACTGCTAATGTAAATCTTACGTATGGTTTATTATCTATTGTATATTTTAATTCTGGATCCTTCGTTAATCTTCCAGTTAACACTACAACATTCATAGATCTATTCTCCTAACTTATTAAATTCGTTTAAAATCGCATCAGTAAATTCTTTTCTTAATTTTTCATTAATTGGATGGCACACATCTATATATTTTTCGGCTGTAACTTTCCTACTAGGCATTGCTATAAAAATTCCTTTTTTCCCTTGAATGATTTTAATACCATGAATAGCAAAGGAATCATCAATTACCACTGAGGCATATCCTTTTACTTTTTCATAATCTCTTTCTTCTTTTTTAACTGTTACTTTTGTTATTTTCATAACTTTCCATCTCCTTTATCATTTTTTGGATTTCTTTTTCTTCTAATGTTTCTATTCCTAGATTTCTTGCTTCTTGTATAACTCCATCTATAAATACTGACATTTCTTTTGAATCGTATCTGTGGGTACCTTTAAAGACCAAATAGCTTTTAAATGTATTGCCGGCATTCTTAAATGTTCCTTGCTCTTCATAATAATCGAAATAATCTTTTGGATTCACTGATGCTAAAATGCTTATATAATCCCTTTGGCCATAATCTTTTAACATTTGAACATGAATTTCTTCTTTGGATATACGTAAGCGATTCGCAATTTCATTTTGTAAAACCCAAGAGTAAGCATTGGCATTTAGACTTCTTTTGTTTCTATGCTTATCAATTGTGATATCATATTCCGTTTTTTTATCAAATCTAAATAAGAATTGCTTTATCTCTTCGATTGTTCCAGTAAATGTTTTCTTTTCCATACTAGTCTTTAATTTCTTCTTTTCCCTCTTTTCTTATTTTTTCTAATAAAATAGTTAAAGACGTTTTTTCTATTACTGATTCACAGTGTCTTATTTTTTCTTCCAGGTTGAATATGAAAATCTGCTTTAATATTAATCGTTCAAACATATCTCTTTGCTTTCTTTAAACTCTTTTATTTTTTTTAATAATTCACTAGTTGATTTTCTTTCTATCTCTATCAATTTTCCATAATTTCTTTTTGGCAACCATATTGCATAAAGTTTTTCAAAATGAGGCGTTCCATACATGTGCATATGAGCCAATTCATAAAAACTCAATTGATATGATAAATATTCTTTATCTAATGTTGCTGTTGTTTTAATATCGCATAAACTGAAGCATCCGTTTACGTTGGCTATCATGTCAAACCTTCCGGCATATTCATTTTTGTAATATATCATTTGCTCCTGGCTTATAACTTCTATTTTATTTTCACTTTTTAATCTTATATATTGAGTAAAACTAAATCTTTGATTGGCGTCTAATTCAGGTAAATCTTTATTCTGTTCAAAACATTCTATACTTTCGTGAACAGTGCTTCCGTATTTTGCCTTTTTATTTAACGTTTCTTGATCTACACCTTTGTATTTGTCTGGAAAGATGAAATGTAATATTTCACTTACAGAAGGAATAATAATTCCATCTTTCAGATATATGTGACCGTCTTCTATAAATTCAATCATTTTTTAAGCCTTTAAATTTTCTTCCATTTTTAACACCTATTCTGTAATTTTTAAAGTGATACTATCATATGGATCACTCATTTTAGAATATTCTTGATAAATGTCTGGCAGTTCTTCTTTGAGTTTTTTACTATCAATTGTTATTTTTCCGCTTACATGCTTAATTTCAACATATATTCCGCAAAAACTCCAAGACTTTATTCCAATTTTACTCATAGCGTCCTTAAGTTGCTGCTTAAATTCTTTCTCTTTCAAATCCATTTCGTCCTTGATTTTTTTAAAGTTCTTAAATTGCTCTACTACTTCAGTTGCAACAATTATTTGATTATTTTCAATTTTTACTAATTCATTCATTTTATTTTACCTCATCTTTCTTTTGCCTTTTGGATATCAAACTACTTGCTTCTTGTATTGTTAATTCTTCAATGTTCTTTTTATTAACAAGTGTAAGTGCCTTATTGATTTCTTCTTCGCTATATAGTTCTCGAATTTTATCAATTTGACTGTCTCGAATATAAATAATTTTTCTTTGCTGAGATGTTGTTACTTTCTTTTGAACATTTAAATTATCGTTATCCATATTATCAATAATTTCTCCATCAGTAATTCCAAAAGCATTTATGTATAAATATCTTTTACAATAGGTATTTATAGCACCTAAATATTGAACAGCTTGCATCATCGGCTTGTCTTCTTTGTTAAGTGGTACTTCATATTCTTGAAAAGGAATCTTGTATTCTTGAGTTTCGTTTCCTTTTATTAAAGTTAATACTGCTTCACCGTTATAAATTGAAAATTTATCATTAATCCCTTCTGACTGCATAAGTTCATTTAGTTTTGGTAAAAAATCAGACAGTTCATAATAGTCAAATGATTGAAATTTATTATGCCCTGTTTTCTTTAATTTTGAATTTTGTAGATCAACTCTGATTTTTATAATACTTTCATTCAAAGTTCTTTTTACTTCTGTCATATTTCCTCCTATTTATTAATCAAATATTTTTATTTTCATAGCGTGGAAAGAAAAATTATAATTCATCTTTCCATCTATTTCTTCTCTTTTATTTCTTACGTATCCTTCAACGTAAACCATTTTTCCAACTACTGCATCCTTGGCTTGTCTGGCTAGATTTCCTAATAACAGGAAATCGATAAAAACTGGCGCACCATTATCTACTTCGACCAACTTTAAGTATGTCATGTCGACTCCGTTTGGTGCTTTCGTCATTTTTATATCTTGTGTGATTTTTCCAAGAACCGTAATCATTTGCATTATGTTATTCCCTTTTTCCTTTCCTCACAAGCTACGCTTGATTATCAAAAAGGACCTCACGTTTCACGGTAAGTACGGGACGTACGACGCGAAAACTGCGAGGATCACGCGCACTGCCCTCGTTTCGAGCGAACGCAAACACACCCCATAGG
>CANQXM010000004.1 GCA_947627835.1 uncultured Bacilli bacterium
AACGGTAAAGGTCTTTTCTCCTCCGGTGTCGATCACTGGATTATCTTCAATTTTCGGAGGTTCTGGATTATTTTCTTCTGGTAAATCTGGTTCTTCACTTGGATCAGCTGGAGTTGGGATCGGCTCTGTACTTGGTGTTTGTGGTGTGGTTGATGGATTATTTTGACTCGGTGATTGTGTTTCTCCTCCTGGATTACTTTGACTTGGATTTGTCGTGGATGGAGGATTTGATTGATTTTGATTTTCTTGTGGATTCGTGGAAGAGCCATTATTATCTCCAGAATTGATATCTGGATTTGTCGTTTGGTTATTTCCATCGTTATTTCCTGATTGATTACCACTTGGTTGCTTATTGGTTCCGGTTTGTCCTTGCCATTGTGGATAACTCGGATTTTGAACTCCCCAATTAAAGCCATCTAACCTAGAAGAAAGTTTTTGGTATTTTCCTACATCCATCAATTTTGGAATTGAGAAGTAAACGGCTGCTATGGTAATAATCAGCGATGCTATCACTACTAAAATTTTGTTATCTGGATTTTGATTATTATTCATTCTTCGGGTCCTACTATGGCATCGACTTTTCTTTTTACGTTTGCATATTCTTCTTGTAATTTTTCACTAATTTCAATGCTACTTTCATATTTGGGTTGAATCAAAAATTTTACACCAATGTACCAACCAATGTTAATAACTACTACTAAAATAAAAACAGCAGGTAGTGATAAGGCTACTGTTCGTTCTTTTAGTTTCTGATTTAGGGTTGCTACTTCTTTTTCCAGTTCATAGATTTTCGTACCTTCTTCTTTACTTACTTGTTGCATTTGAAAAGAAGGATCCATCAAATGATCGGCGACTTGTTGTGGATCACTTACAGGTTCTTGTCTTAAATTTAAATTTTCTAAGGGTTCTACCGGACTTGGGCTTGGTTCTACTGGTGAGACCATAGTAGGTTGCTGAGGAACTATAATGGGTTCTTTTTTATCTAAAAGATCCATGTTGGTTAAATTATTTTGATTATTCACAGTCTCACCCTCTATCTTAGATAAGTATAACATATTTTTTCCTTTGGAAAAAGCGGTACTCGTGAAATTTTTTCGTAATTTTTTTGTATAATTTTATTGACATTACTCATAATTATAATATATAATTGGTTTGTACTGCTCAATTAGCTCAGTCGGTAGAGCAAACGGCTGTTAACCGTTGGGTCGTAGGTTCGAGTCCTACATTGAGCGCCATTTAGGATATGAACAAGTTTTTTAAAGAAACTTGTTTTTATTTTGATAAACTTAACTCTGCATAAAAAAATATGGATGTTCCATATTTTATTTGATTTAGATGCCCGTGCATATTTTTTATTTCTGTATATATTACATCAGGTGAAGATAAAATGGTTTTCTTAGGGGCTTTTGTATCAAGTATTGATGGCTTTTTTATGGGAATTGCTCTCCGCTTTAGTGGCATATCTTTTTCTCATTTTATTCGTTTTTTTCTTTGGAGTTTTCTTTTTTATTTTCTTTTTTTATCGGGTTATTCTTTTTTTCATTTTCCTCTATTTACAAAGTATACTTCTTTTCTTTGCTATTTTCTTTTTGCAGTTTTTTCTCTTTTTAAACGGGAGCACTCGATTCCATTTCAAAATACTTCACTATCTTTTTTGCTTTTAGTTTTTAGTCATTTTCTTGATGGAGCATTGGTTTCTCTTTCTTTTCTTGCTAATTACTCTGTCTTATTTTTAGCTCTTTTGTATAGTTTTTTTGCTTGTCTTCTTTTATTTTTGGGTTATTTTTTGGCTACTTTTTTACCCAAATTCAAAAAAGAGCATCTAGTTTGTGCTCTTATGTTTTTCATTCTCGCTTTCTTGCAAATTTTGTTTTAGTTCCATTCGATATTCTTCTAAGATTTTTAGTAATTCTCTTTCTTCTTTGGCGGTACAGACTTTCATTTTTATTTCTTTATTATTTGGCATATTTTTTAAATAATATAAGATATTAGTACGCATTTCTAATAAAGCCAATTTTTCATTTTTATCAGCTTTTAAAAGCTGATAATGTTTTTCCATCATATCAATTTTTTCTTCATTTGTTATTTCTTTAATATGTCTTTGGTTATGGATGTATTCTATGCAATCTTTAATTAACCAAGGATTTCCTAAGGCTCCTCTACCAATCATTACTGCATCGCAACCAGTTTCATTTAACATTCTTTTGACATCTTCGGCGGTTTTAATGTCCCCATTTCCAATAACGGGAATGGAGATGTTTTCTTTTACTTCTTTTATGATGTTCCAGTCTGATTTTCCACTATATCCTTGGGTTCTTGTTCTTGGATGAATGGTTATGGCACTGGCTCCAGCTTCTTCACATTTTTTGGCAATGGTTACTGCATTTATGTGTGCTTCATCCCAACCACTTCTTATTTTTACTGTGACGGGGACGGATACCTTCGAACAGACTTTTGAAACAATTTCAAAAACTTTATCTGGATCTTTTAATAGCGCACTGCCAGCATGGGCTTTGATTGCTACTTTTGGAACCGGGCAACCCATGTTAATATCAATCCAAGCAATGTGAAAATGATCTACTAAAATTTTCGCAGATTCCGCCATAATATCTGGATTTGCTCCAAAGATTTGAACTGCAAAAGGAATTTTTAATTTTTCAATGCCATTTAGCATTTCAAAAGTTTTTTGATTTTGTCTTACAATTGCTTCTGAACTAATTAGTTCTGTAATTGCAAAACCAAGACCCATTTCTTCACATATTTTGATATAAGCAGGAGTTGTAAGGCCAGCCATTGGTGCAAGTGCTACTTCATTTTTGATGGAGATGTTTCCAATTTTTAGTGTCATACAATGAATGTGACCTCATCTTGATTGGATAGTAAAAAAGCATTTGCTTCATCTCGGTCGATATGCATTTCCAGTACTCCATTATCACTTGCTTTAATATTGGCAATTAAGGTGCCTTTTCTTTCGGTATTATCAATTCGTACGTTTACTTCTTGATTATCTTTTACCCCATACTTTTCTAAGTCTTTGAAATTCATATGAATATGTCTTTGGGCGATTACACAAGCATTTACAGTAACGCTTCCTTTTGGTCCCACAATGGTAATCGAACTGGCATCTTTTAAATCTCCACTTCTTCTTATAGGTGGATTTATCTTTAATGATACGGCTTCACTTTTACTAATTTCTACTTGATTATAAGAACGCAAAGGTCCTACAACACGAACGTGATCAATTTGGTTATTTTCATTTACAAGTGTTACAAAGCGGTTGGATGCGAACTCTCCTATCTGACTTAAATCACGATCTTTTTCTAGTGGTTCATCAAATAATTTTTCATACGTTTCTTTGGTTAAATGTACGTGATGATTACTTACGCCAATTTTTACTTTATATTCCATTTTTCATCTTCCTTTTTTATTCATCTATTTCTTCCCAACTGATTTTCTTTATTTTTCCTTGTTCAAATTCTAAGCAAAACATACGAAATGGGTGATAACCGCCATCCATCATTACTTCTTCTTGTCTGGTTAAGATGAGTTGATTTTCTAAGTTATATCCAATATCACACCACAAGCAAAGGAGTGATTTTACTGCAAAGTCATGGGTAAAGATGGCAATGGTTTCATTCTCATGTTTGCGAAGGATTTCTTTTAAGCATTCTTTCATTCGTGTTTGAACCATATTTAAAGATTCGCCATTATGAAGTTTATAATCAAAATCATGTTCTTGGGTTTCTTTTAAAAAACGTTCATTATTATTTCCCAGAATTCCTACTTTTCTTTCTTTTAAACGTTCATCAACACATATTCCTAAGTGTTTTTCTTCGCTTAAAAATCTGGCACTTTCCATAGCAGATAGATAATTTGAAGAGTAAATGGCAGATACTTCATTTAGCTTTTCTGCTTTGGCAAGTTTGGATGCCATTTGTTCTCCTTTACGGCTCAATAAGGTCTTTTCTTTTTTTTCTTCTTCACTTAATTCTTTTTTGTAAAGCATATTTTCTTTTAAAAATAACTGATTAATGATGAAATATATTTTTGTCATGATATGACACTTCCTAAAATTCCATAAGATAAGATTAACATGATAATTCCTGCCATTAAGACGCCACTAATTGCTGCAATTAGAGATTTTTTCTTATCCATATTTAAGAGTGCTGCAATTAAGCAACCAGTCCATGCTCCCGTTCCTGGAAGGGGGATGCCAACAAATAAAAATAGACCAATGTATTTTAAGGTTTCAATTTGTTTCTTTTTGGTTTCCGCTTTCTTTTCACACCAAGTTACAAATTTGCCAATACCTGGGACATTTCTAATTTTGCGAAATAATGGATTAATTCCCCATAAAATGAATGGGATTGGTAGTAGATTTCCAAGAAAACAAATGGCATAACTTTGCCACATAGGAAGTCCTAGTAAGCTTGATGCTAATAAACCTCCACGCAATTCTAAAATTGGCAAGGTAGAGATGATAAAAACAATCAAATATTTTCCAAATTCAGTTCCCGCCCATGTTCCAAATAAACTTACGATTAATTTTGTGATTTTATCCGTCATATTCTCGTCCTTTTCTGTTTACTCATTATAGCATATTTTTATATGAAAAAGAAAGAAGTAGCAGGCTTCTTTCTAAAGTGTGAGTTTGAGTTTATATGTTATTTTTTATTGTATAGAGTTTTCGTTTGCTTGATTTTTAATTCATGTATCACTCTCCTTCTCATGTTTTCACTATACATGTTTTCTATGAAGTTTCTGTGAAGGGTATGTGAAAGTTTTGTCTAGTTTACATTTTTTCTTTTTTTGGCTTTTGGAATTAGAAAATAAAATGTTGATCCTTTTTTTAAGGTACTTTCTACGCCATATTTAAAGTTATGTTTTTCTAGGATGGTTTTTACAATTGATAAGCCTACGCCGGTTCCTACTACATTTCGTTGATGATTTTTTTCATTTTTATAATATTTATCCCAAATGACATCGAGTTCTTCTTTTTTGATTCCTTTTCCAGTATCAATGATTTGCACTTTGTAGTTTTCTTTTGCTTCAATCACTTTTATTTTTACTACTTTATCTGGTCCTGTATAGTTAATTGCATTATTTATTAAATTGTAAATTACTTGATTGATTTTCATTTTATCTGCATAGACCATGATTTTATCAGGCATTTCCATTTTAAAAGAATAGTTTTCGGTTTCTTTAATGATTTCATATTTATGGATAATTTCTTCCATTTCTTTTCGTAGATCAAAGGTTTCTTTATTTAGGGTATCGGCATCTGCTTGCATTTTGGAAAGCGATAAGATGTCATTTACTAAGTGGTTTAAACGATCCGTTTCAGAAATAATGATGTTTAAATGATCGGTGCGTTTTTCATCGTCTTGATAAGAGATATCTCTTACCATTTCTGCATAAGCTTTAATCATTGTTAAGGGCGTTTTTAAATCATGAGAGACATTTGCAAGTAAATCTCTTCTTAGTTCATCGGTTTTGGCAAGTTCTTTTTGCGCGGTATTTAGGCTTTTGGCAAGTTCATCAATTTCTTCAATTCCATTTTCTTCAAAGTGAATATCATGCGTTCCACGACCTAGCTTTTTGGCTTTTTCAGTGATTTCTCGAATGGGTTTGGTTATTTTGTGTGATAAGAAGTATGCAACAATGCAAGCACATAATATTGCTACAATGGTAATATAAATGAGTTGTCCTTTTATAATATTAGAAGCACTACTTAAGTCTACAAGGGTTGTATAGACAAAGACGAAGCCATTGTTTTTCTTAATACCATATAAGTATGCTTTGGCTTTATATTCTTCATTTACTAAACGAAAAGCTTGCATTTGACTTTCTGAAGAAATCATTTGTGATTGATAACGGATGATGCTTTCATTATTCTTGCCAAGTTCACATCCAATGATTTGGGTATTATAAGAATGGGTTTGATAAGGGGTAATGTATTCAATGCAAACTTCATTTTCATAAGCGATTTGTTCGATATTTTGCTCCAATGTTTTACTATCCATACTACTGATATAGTTTGCAATTTTATTTAGATTTTTTACTTGATATTGTTCATAGGAAATTGATAAATAAATGGTTTGACAGAACCACAATAAAAGAAGAATCGAAATAATAAAGATGATTAAATAGAATAATGTTTTGGAGGTAATGCTACTCGTTTTCATTTTTATATTCAAATTTATATCCTATTTTACGAATGGTTGTAATGTATTTTCGATATTTTCCTAAATTGTTTCGCAAGGTTTTGACGTGCGTATCTACGGTTCGATCATCCCCATAAAAATCATATCCCCAAACGTTTGTAAGTAATTGTTCTCTAGAAAGCGCAATATTTTTATTTTCAATTAAGTATTTTAGTAATTCGTATTCTTTGGGTGTCAAATTTACTTTTTTTCCATCAATGGTTACTTCATGAGCTGTGTCATCTAGTACGAGGCCTTCAAAGGTGTACTGGCTTTCATTTTTTTCGGTACGTTTTGTAATGGCTTTTAAACGAGCAATGAGTTCTTTTGGACTAAAGGGTTTTGTCATATAATCGTCAATTCCCAGTTCAAAACCAAGTAGTTTATCATATTCTTCTGCTCTTGCTGATAGCATTAAAACGGGAATATCTTTTTCTTTTTTGATTTTACGAACTGCTTCGTAACCATCCATTTTTGGCATCATAATATCCATAATAATCATGTCGATATTCTCTTTTTTGACTATTTCTAATGCATCATAGCCATTATTTGCTTCCACTACTTCATAGTTTTCTCTTTTTAAGTATTCTTTAATGACTTCTCGAATTAATTGTTCATCATCACAAACTAAAACTTTCATGATATCGCCTCATTAATTTTTATATTATATCAGAATTGTGAGAAAATCATGAAAAAAGAATAGTTTTTGACTATTCTTTGCATTTCTTCATTTTTACTGCTAAGAGAATTCCACTTAATCCAATGAATAGTGTACTCATTACATAGCCAATGTTATCACTCGTCTTTGGAACAGATGGGATATTCTCACTTGCTTTTGGAGCATCTAGTAATTGGTAATCTCCTACTAATACGTAACTTGAAAAGTGATCAAAAGTAAGTTCAACAATTCCACTTTCACTTGCTAAGATATCTTTTTTTATTACTTCCATTTGTTTTGTTTCTGGATTGTAATAAAGAAGGGTCAATTTGGTATTTTTAAAGTAATCATTTAATTTGGTATACACAACTTCATTTAGTTTGTCCATGCATTCCCAGTGAGCATCTTCCTCATCTGGATATTTATCACATTGGTATTCTGGTTCATATTTCTTATAGAAAGAATTTAAAATATAACCTGATAAATCAATAGATACGGTGTAAGGTGCAGGAAGAGATCCGTGATAAGCAAAATCGATAAATATTTTGTCTTCAGCTTCTACTAATTGTTCAATGTTCTCTTTTTCAATCGAAGTTTCCATAGAAATGTTATGGTTATAGTTAAATCCTTCCTCAACTTCCTCTGTAATGTCTTTTCCATTTAGGAAATAAGAACTTGAAATTGCTCCGGAATAATTTACGAAGAGAACGGTAATATCTTTTCCTTTTAAAGCTTTAATTAATTTTGATAAGTCTTGATCTTCAGATGAAGATGAAATACGGAAGTTATAAGGTTTACAAATTGCATCTCCAATTCCATATTGGCATTCTTCCTCTTCATCCATTACACTTTGATAGCGATCTAAATCATTTAAAATATCTGTGATTCCATCTGGTTCAACGTCGTCGACTGCTTTCATTTCCCATGTAATTTTAATGTCGTTTTTGTTATCGGCAGAAACGGTTAAATACGCATTTCCGATATCATGTGCGTGGCTTGTAACTACGACTGCATTTTGTGGTTCACTCGTAAAGCCATAAGCTTCCCACCAAGTTTTTGGTTCTGTTTCATAACCATTATATTCCCACCAAGTTGGTTTGGTTGGATATT
The DNA here is from genome assembly GCA_947627835.1 of uncultured Bacilli bacterium. Classification (GTDB taxonomy): domain Bacteria; phylum Bacillota_I; class Bacilli_A; order RF39; family UBA660; genus MGBC162267. The sequence continues at coordinate 7,972 of CANQXM010000004.1, forward strand.
TTGCAGCTTCTTCTTCGAAATCTTGTTTTAATGGTGCTATAAATTCTTCATAGGTAAGAGCATTAAAGTCTTTTACATATTCTTCAAAGTTTTTCTTTTCTTCAGCATAATCATAAGGTTTTAATTCTCCAGTTAAAATGCTTTCATCACTACTTTTTACTTTGCCATTTACTACATCATGGTAGATATTTCCTTTTGTGAAATAAGTTGGATAAAATAGATTTGGCATGGACATGTCTCCACATCCGCCCATTTCTAATAAGTATCCTCTTTTGATATCTTGCCATTGTGTATATCCACCATATTGATAACTACCTCCACACCAGGTGCCATAGTTATCTAAAATTCCATCGCCATCTAAGTTTTCAAAATAGTCTTGCCAGTAAGCACTTTTGGCATTTACTACCAATGGAACTAATAATAATATCAACCCAACCCACATTTTTTTCATGATCATCACTCCTATTTTCATTTTACTATTTCTTGTCATTTTCAATGGAAGATTAGTGTTATAAAAAGTCTTTTTGAAATTTTACTCCTTAATTTTTTCGTTATCTTTGGCAACGCTCAGTAAGAGTTTAATACGATTGATTTGATTTGATACGGAAGAACCCGGATCATAATCTACCGCGATGATGTTGGCATCGGGATATAATTCACGCATTTTTTTGATTACGGATTTACCAACGATATGATTTGGCAAGCAAGCAAAAGGTTGAACGCAAATAATATTGTTAATTCCTTCTTTTAAAAGTTCTACCATTTCTGCTGTTAAAAACCAACCTTCGCCCGTTTGATTTCCCTTTGATAAAATGGGCGTTACATTTTCTGCTAGTTCGTAGATGTTTGATAAAGAAGGATATTTTGTCTTTTCTAAAGCTTTTTTGGCAGTCATTTCATAATAACTTACTAAGTTTAATATTTGTTTGCTTACAAAAGAGGTTACTTTGCTTGTTTTTAGTAATTCATTTTTGACAATGTTGTTATACACACAATATTTTACAAATCCCATTAATTCTGGGACGGTGACTTCACAGCCTTCTTTTTCTAAGTATTCTGTTAAATGATGATTGCCATAGTGATGATACTTAATTAAGATTTCACCGACGATTCCAACTTTGATTTTTTTCTCTTCTTTTGTTTCGATATGATTAAAATCATTTACGATGGCTGTAATTTCTTTTTTAAATGGAATTCTATGACCTTGTTTTACTACTTCAATGCTCTTTTTTAAATGTTTTTGATAACAAGCATCCGTAGTTCCTTTTCTTTTTTCATAAGGTCTAGTGGCATAGCTTAATTTCATCAGCAAATCGCCCAAGACAATCGCCATGAGTGCTCGATTTGCCATCGGTAGCGTTATTTTAAATTCTTGTTCTTTTTCCAGTCCATTTACATTAAAAGAAAGGATTGGAATTTTTGAAAATCCTGCATCTTTTAGGGCTTTTCTGATTAACCCAATGTAATTGGTTGCACGACATCCTCCTCCGGTTTGAGTAATTAAAACGGTGGTATGATTTAAATCGTATTTGTTGCTTTTTAGTGCAGATATTAGCTGACCGATGACAATTAAAGAAGGATAGCAAGCATCGTTGTTCACATATTTTAAGCCATTTTCTAGCATTTCATCATTCATTTCATTTAGATATACCATGTGATAGCCGCTCGCTTTTAAGGCTTCCATTAAAAGGGGCATGTGAAAAGGAGATAAATCAGGACATAAAATGGTATTTTGAATTTTCATTTCTTTTTTAAAATAATTCTTTTCATATTGATAAGGTGCGTAGGTGTTTTGCTCTTTCCTTTTTTTCATGGATGCCATTAGGGAACGCAAGCGAATTTTTATGGCTCCTAGGTTGCTGGTTTCATCAATTTTAATTGTTGTATATAAGCGATTATTTTTTTTCATAATTTCTTCTGTTTGATCGGTGATAATGGCATCTAAACCACATCCAAAAGAATTTAAACTGACTAGTTCTAATCTAGGGTTTTTACTTGCAACATCGGCAGCACGATATACTCTGGCATGATAAGCCCACTGATCTACTACTCGTAAAGACATCTGTTCATCGGTATCATAGCAGATGGCATCTTCGGTTAATACAACAAGTCCTAAAGAATTAATCAGCGTATCAATGCCATGATTAATTTCTTTATCAATGTGATAAGGTCTTCCTGCAAGAACAATGGCATAAGCATCATGATCGGTTAAATAGTTTAAGAATTCTCGTCCTTTCTTGATGATATCTTTTCGATAATCTTCTTCGGCTTTTGTTGCTTTTCGGATGGCATTTTTTAATTCTTTTTTGGTAAATTTATAAGGCTTCATTTCTTCTAATTCTAACATTCTTTGGCAAAGTTTTTCTTCTTCCATTGGTAAAAAAGGATTTAAGTATGTGATGTTTTGTTCTTTTAGCATTTCCATATTTAGTTTAATGGCTTCGGAATACGAAGTTACAATGGGACAATTATACGAGTTATCGCTTTTTTTAAATTCTTTTTTCTCATACATGATGCATGGATAAAAAATGGTTTTTACCCCTTTATCAATTAAATTTTTGATATGACCATGAACCATTTTAGCTGGATAGCAAACGGATTCGGAAGGAATGGTTTCCATGGCTTTTTCAAATAAGGCTCTACTAGAGTGATCGGATAAGACTACATGAAATTTTAATTCCGTAAATAAAGTATGCCAGAAAGGATAGTCTTCATACATATTTAATACACGAGGAATTCCTATGGTACCCCGTGATGCTTCTTTTCGATCGAGAGAAGGATATGAAAATAAACGATCATATTTATAGGAAACCATGTTTGGTAAAGCTGTCATGGAACCATTGATGCCACTTCCTCTTTCACAACGATTTCCACTGATAAATCTTTTTTTCCCAAACGTATTAATGGTTAACCGGCAATGATTTTCACAACGATTGCATCTTGTATTGGTTGTTTTCATTTGTAAATTTAGAATTTGTTCTTTATTTAGTATGGTGGAAGTTATGGTTTCTTCCATATTTTCTGCTTGTTCTTTGGCAAGAAGTGCTATTCCATAAGCTCCCATGAGTCCTGCTATATTGGGTCTTATTACTTCTTTTTGAGTGATTAATTCAAAGGCTCTTAAAATCGCATCATTTAAGAAAGTTCCTCCTTGAACGACGATATGACTTCCGAGGGTATCTGTATTACGAATTTTCATTACTTTTTGTAGGGCGTTTTTTACGATGGAATAAGAAAGACCCGCGAAGATATCTCCTAGAGGTCTTCCCTCTTTTTGAGTTTGTTTAATTTTGGAGTTCATGAAGACCGTACAGCGACTTCCTAAATCTACGGGGTTTTTACTTGTTATGGCATCTTTTACAAATTCATCTAGAGAGATATTTAGCGATTTGGATAAGGTTTCAATGAAAGAGCCACAACCACTCGAGCAAGCTTCATTTAATAAGATGGTATCGACAAAGTGATCTTTTATTTTAATATACTTCATATCTTGACCACCAATATCAATAATGCTTGTAACTTCTGGTTCAAAGTATTTGGCAGAAGCAAAATGGGCCATTGTTTCAATCTCACTCATATCTAAATCAAAAGCTGTTTTTATTAATCCTTCTCCATATCCCGTCGATCCACTATAGCGAATGGTTACACTTTTTGGTAAAACTTCGTATAATTTTAACAGCATTTCTTTTATTGTATTTACTGGAGTTCCCTTATTTGGTTTGTAATCTTCATATAAAATGGTCCCTGTATCACTAATTAATACGAGTTTTGCGGTTGTACTTCCCGCATCAATTCCTATATAAGCATTTCCTTTATATGTTTGTAAATCTTCTTTGAAAACTTGATGTTTTTGATGGCGCTTTAAAAAAGTTTGATATTCTTTTTGATTTTTAAATAAGGGTGCTAGCGAACTGGTTACGGTTTCATGGAAAAAATCTAAGTTTTTCTCTTTTTCAAGCATCTGCTCGTAAGTAAGTGGTTTGCTTTCCATATTTTCAAGAACTGCTCCCAATGCTACAAAAAGATGAGCATTTTGGGGAGATATGGCTTCTTCCTCTTTTAAATTTAAGGTTTTTTGAAAACGTTCTTTTAAGGTTGTTAAATAGGTTAAAGGTCCTCCTAGAAAAATAATATTTCCTTTTAATGGTTTTCCACAAGCAAGTCCACTGATGGTTTGATTTACTACTGCTTGCATGATGGATAAGGCGATATCACTTTTTTTCACACCTTCATTTAATAATGGTTGAATATCGGTTTTAGCAAATACTCCACAGCGAGATGCAATGGGATAGATGGTTTCTCCTTGTTTGGCTAAGTCATTTAAGCCCATGGTATCGGTATTTAGTAAAACTGCCATTTGATCTAAAAAGGCTCCGGTTCCACCGGCACAAGACCCATTCATTCTTTGTTCAATTCCACCTGTGAAATAAATAATTTTGGCATCTTCTCCCCCTAATTCTACAGCGATATCGATATTTCTAGGGTAATTTTCTACGGCCTTTTTGCATGCAATGACTTCTTGAATAAATGGAACGTTTAAATGAGTTGCCAAACTGATGGCTCCTGATCCAGTTAAAGCTAAACGATAAGTCTCATTTGGATATTTAACTAAAATCTGATGAAGCAACGTTTTGACGGTTTTTAAAGTATCCGAATAATGTCTTTGATAATCTTGTTCTAGGACTTCTTTTTTTTCATTTAAAGCGATGATTTTTACAGTTGTAGAACCTACATCAATGCCAATATTTATTTCTTTCACAAGCATCACCAATTTCATTTTATCATGAGTCTTAGTTTTTTCCAAACAAGTAAAAAGAGAACTATTCGTTCTCTAAATCGACATTGTGATATACTTCTGTGACATCATCAATTTCATTTAACATGGTTAATAATTTTTGGAATGTTTCTAAATCTTCGTTTTCTAATTTTACTTTATCTTTTGGATACATTCCTTCTTCATCCAGTTCATAACTTACATTCGGAATTAATTTTTCTAATACATCTTTTACTTTATTATGATCTGCTGGTTTCGTTGTAATTATGATTTCATCCTTTTCTTTTTCAAAGTCGATTACATCAATTCCTTCATTAATTAAGGCATCTAAGATTTCTTCTTCGCGATCACTTTTGATGCTAATAATAGCTAGATAATCATAATTATAGGAAACTGAATTGGTGACTCCTAAAGATTTATGAACTTTATTAAAGGCTGCTCTTACAAATCCAACGGTACGATTGACATTATCTGTAAGGGTTCTAATAATGAGTGTTGATGCACCAGGACCAAATCCCTCATAGATTACAACTTCATAGTCTTCTCCACCAGCCCCTTTGGCTTTTTCAATTGCTCGGTTGATAATATCACTTGGTACTTGTTCTTTCTTGGCTTTTTCAACAATGCGCTTTAAAAAGATATTGCTTTCTAGTTCTGGCGTTCCTTTTTTTGCTGCTAAATAAATTTCTTTGGCATAAGTTGAATATAATTTTGCTTTGGCTGCTCCCGTTTTTTGAATACTTGCTTTTCTTACTTCATAAGCTCTTCCCATAATTACACCTCTTTAACGTTTTTTAGTATACTACAAAAATCGTAAATCTCCTATAAAATCATATACAAAATGATTTTTTTTATAATATTTTTTGATTGAACGAATTACTTTTGGAATTTTATAAATGTCATAGTAATTTATTTTTTCTTTTTCCATGACATATTCTAGTGATTTGATGATGGCTTCTTTATTGCTTTTTACATGAAAGAAGTTTTTAATACGACGCATTTGGGAGTCGGTTACATGTCGACAAATATGATCATAATACCATTCTTTTTTGGGCTTAAACGTGTAAACATAACCGTCAAGTTTTCGTAAAATTCGCATGGTATCATAATATCCCATTTTAATATTTTCATGAACTTTGTCATCGTTTAATTCTAAGATACTTCCTAGGTTTCTAGATGGAACGATATATGTGATATCAATATCTTTTTTGGGTTTTCTTGTGATGTTAATACTTAATCCAGTGTTAAGTCTTACGACATATACTTTTGTATAGCCTTTGTCAATTAACATATTTACCGGACTATTATCGTAAAATCCACCGTCAATATAAAACTCGTTATTCACCGTTTTTTTCATTTTAAAAATTGGCAGAAAACAGCTTGATAGAATGTAATCCAGGATGGTTCCGGGTTTCATATCTTCTTTAAATAAGTAGACCGGTTTTAAGCCATTTAACTTTACAGTGCAAAGGCCATAATCTTTTTTACTTTTTCGAAGTTCTTCTTCAGTTATTAAGCTATTTAAGGATTTTACAAGCCCCTCGGTATCAATTCCATGGTTTTTTAGCATGCGATGTGCACCTTTTATAGACATTTTTACAAAGGTTAAATCAATTTTTCGATCATTGATTCTTTTGATGTATTCGGGATCAAAGCATAGGGTTTTGGCAATGTTAATATTTTGCCAAAATTTTAGAAGTTCTTTTTCTTTTCCACAAGATAAAATGGCACTATTAAATGCTCCGATACTGGTTCCACAAAAGCCATCAAAATGAAGGCCACAATCTTTCATGGCATAGTAAGCTCCGATTTGATAAGATCCTTTTGTTCCCCCGCCCTCTAGTGCGAGTCCAATCATAGTTTCACCAATATGATGTTTATGATAAGACCTACGATAAGTCCTACATAAATCATCTTCTGACGACGATACGTCCATACTTCTTTGAATAGTTCAAATAAAGAAATATAAAGGAGCATTCCAAAGGTCATGCAAAGAAGGGCTGCTTCTAAGATGATGCTAAAGCTACTTTGGAATAAGAAGAGAATCAATGCTCCCATAAAACTTGATAAGGCTAAGCAAATTAAACACAAGATTTTGCTTTTTTTCTTTGTTTCTAGGGTATTCATGCCAATTGCAATTTCCATACCTAAAGGAATATTATGAAGAGCAACTGCTAATGCCATGGTAAGTCCTAATTTCATATCATTGATCCCAGTAATGTAAATGGATATTCCTTCTAAGCAATTATGAAGCATGAGCGAAATTGCCATTACGAAACCGATGTGATATAAGTGTTCATTGTGCTCTTTTTTATTTTTCTCTTTTTCTTTGTGTTCGTGGTGATGATGAGGGATTAAAAGATCTAATCCTTTTAGTAATAAAAAACCTAAAGTGGCATACCCAATAATCGTCAACCATTGATGTTCAAAGCCTTTTGTTACGCTGGCAATATTGGGAATAATGTCAAACATAATCATTCCAAGCATTACCATAAAAGCACAAGCAATACTAATTAGTGATAATTCACTTTTCTTTTTTACTTTTTTTGTAATGATTATTCCAATTAAAAAGCAAAGACCAAGAATAAGTGTCAATAATAAAGCCATGAATTTGCTCATAAAATCACTTCCATTGCCATTATAGCAAATTTTCTGCAAAAGAAAAAGAACTCATGGTTCTTATTTTTTAGGAGTTGCAGTGATTCGTAATTTTCCTTGGAAGGATCCGTTTGTTAATTCAACTTGATTATTTTCTGGGTCATTTTCTAACCATATCCGGAAGAGTAAAGTATCTGTGTTGCCACTTTCAATTTCTAAGGCAACTTTATTTAAATCAATATCTGCCACCGTTGTTTCTACATTGTCATCTTCAGGATCCTGTACTTCACTTGTTCTTACTACATTCGCAAAGTTTCCATTGGCGATTTCTGATTCACCACTGTCGGTAACTCGAACAAGTTGCCATTTAAAGTCTTCACTATATAAATTTTTGGTTATTTTAATTCCAGTTAAGTGAACAAAATATTGACCATTTACGGTTGAATCTGGTGAATTCGTTACTGAAAATTGAACGCTATCGGCTTTTTCTTTGATTTCACTTTGATCAATTAAAGTCATTTTTAAGTTGGAAATTGCTGCAGCAGTTTGTAAAGTACTTGTGATGTTAAATTTGGCAAGAGAGGTTTCATCAATGTCTGCTTCTCCACTAAATTTGGCAGTAAAGTATGCATAGGACAAGCTTACACCAATTGTAATAATGGCAATTACTAGCACACATATTTTTATAATATGGCTTTTCATTTCACTTTTTGCTTCCATTTCAATCTTCCTTATCTTATTCTATTATATCTATTTTTTCTATTAAATACAATCATTAAATTGGTTTGTAATTGACGATATGTAGTTTATTTTCTTCTTCTATCATGATTATCGTTGCAGCGGTATCGTATCCTAAATCTTTTTCATAATCCCAAGCTAAACTTACTTTGAATCCTTCTAAGTTTTGATCGTCCATTTTATAAGTAGTTGGTTCAATTGCGGTTACTTCGATTCTTGATACAATGGGAAGATCTTGTTTTCTCGTGTTAAAGGAATTATCTTCCACGGTTTTATAGATTGAATCTAAAATTTTCGAACGGAAAGAGGTCTCAGCAGATGGATGAACGTATTCTAATCCCCCAATGTCATATTTGCTAATTTTATTATCGATGGTAAATAAGTCGATGATGAATAATTCGGCAAGTGTTTTGGCGTAATCTTCTTTATTAATTTCTTCTTCATTTAATATTTTTTTTAGATCTTCATATTTTTCTTCAAATAATTTAGAATCCCGGTCATCTAAAGTATATCCATAGGATGCAATTTCATTTGTTACCGTTGTGGTATTTGATGGCATTTCTTCTTTCTTTTCTGGCTTCAACCAAACGAAATAAACAATTACTCCTGCAATTAAAAGAAGAATGATGATGCTTACTACGATTAAGATGATTTTATTTCTTTTTTTTAACTTCATAAGGACTCCCTACTTTACTCATATATTATAGGTATTATATCACGAAAGTCTTCATCTGTGTTATTTTTCTATTTGGGTAGTGGCTTTTTATGATATTCGTGTTATAATTTGGTTATGAAAATAGTATTAGGTTATCTTTTAACATATAGTTATTTACTTTTTATTTTGTTTGGGGTTGAAATCTTACAAAAAAGGATTTCTTTTTCGGATGAAGTTTCTCGGAAAATGATTCATGTTGGAGTTGGATGCTCTTGGTTTATCATGATTGCTTTTTTTGAGATTTCTTGGCATTTAGTGATTCCTCCTCTTACTTTTGTTTTTATTAATTATTGGTCTTATCGAAATCATATTTTTACATCAATGGAAGTAAATCATCGTTCTTCAAAAGGGACTATTTATTTTGCTTTAAGTTATGTCATTCTTTCTTTTGCTACCCTTTTGTTGCCAGATTTTTTACCTTGTTATGGACTGGGAGCGATGGCTATGACCTTTGGAGATGGACTTGCTCCATTTGCCAAAAACCTTTTTCCAAAATCAATTGGTTCTACTAGTAAAACTTATGGTGGTTCGATCTTTTTATTTTTGATTATTGTTCTTCTTGTCTTTTGCTTTTTTCAGTTTTATCATATTGAATTTCATTTGGTTTATGCTCTTTTCATTTCTTTATTTGGAACGGTTTTGGAATTTCTTGGAGAAAATGGCTATGACAATTTAACGTTACCTTTAGGGGTTGCCTTTTTGTCCTATTGTTTTATTTTGTAGGAGGCTTTCTATGCACTTTTGGATTAGTTTTTTGAGTAGTTTTTTACTTGCAATGGTGGCTTTGTTGAAAAAATCTTTTACAAAACCAGCTTTGTTGATGGCTTTTTTCTTTGCTTTTATCATTTTTTATTATGGTGGGATTTGTGCCTTTCTCATTTTACTTAGTGTTTTTTTATTAACTATTTTATCAGACAAGTTTAAGAATAAGAAAAAACATGAAGTTCGCCGCGTGATACAAATTTTCGTCAATGTCGGAATTGGGGCGTTTTGTATTTTTTGCTATGGAATTTCTCAGCAATTTCTTTTTTATATTCTTTATGCAGTTAGTATGGCCGAAGCACTCAGTGATACACTGGCAAGTGGAATTGGTTCCCTTTCTAAAAAGTCCCCTTTTCACATTCTTACGTTACAACCAAGTACTCCAGGGTTATCTGGGAATGTTAGTTTTCTTGGTATGGCTGCATCGTTTTTTGGTTCTTCTTTTATTGCCATGATCTTTTTGTTGTTTCACTTTCATTTGGTGGCTTTTTTCCTCATTCTTCTCGGTGGCTTTGGTGGAGCTTTATTAGATAGTTATTTGGGTGCTATACTACAAGTGAAGTATTCTTGTAAAGTTTGTCATAAGATTACAGAAAGGAAGAACCATTGTGGTATGCCTACTCAATATCACTCAGGCATTTCCTTTATTGATAATAATATGGTTAATTTTTTAAGTAATTTTTGTAGTGTACTTTTGGCCTGTCTTCTTTTGGCAATTTAAAACCTCTAATTTTTATTTAGAGGTTATTTTTAAAAAGGTAAATAAATCTTTTCTTTCTTCAGGTGTTAGGGTAAATTTTTCATTTACAAGACCAATCGTCGGATGAATCTGATCTTCTTTATGAAAATCTGATCCAATGGTTACGGAAAGATTTAATCTTTTGGCAACTTTCTTCCAATGAGCTGTATCATCATGACGATTATTTAAACGATCGTAGTAAATGTAATTTGCTTCTAAACCATCTGCGTTCATTTCTTTTAAAAGTTCGATGGTCTCTTCTGTCGTTACTTGATCTTCATAAGTGTAAGCAACGGGATGAGCTAAAACGACAAGTCCTCCTGCTAGTTTAATTAAATCTGAAGCTTCTTTTGGAGTAATGGTGTTTTTCTTTACGTAAGCCTTGCATCCTTCGTTCATCATGGTTTCAATAAATTCACCCTTACTTGGAATATGATCATAAACTTCTAATAATTTTGGGGTATTTTTTTCATTTTCGATGACATCTAGAGCAATATGCGCTTTGGTTACGGCTTCAATTTTATCTAATTTTTCAACGTTTAACGCAAATCCTAAGGCTTGTAATTTTTCTCCTACATTATGTAAGTATTCATGGCGTGCATTGCGAAGTTTTTCTAGTTTTTCACAAAACTCTTGGTTATTTAAATCAATTTGATAACCCAAAACATGAACGCCACCCTTTTTCCCTTTTGTAGATATTTCTACGGCTGGAATTAAGGTTATATTTTGCTTTTTTGCATATTCAATCGTTTCTTTGGTATAAGCATCAATGGTATCGTGATCTGCTATGGCAATTGTTGTTACGCCATTTTCCTTTGCTTTATCTATAATTTCTTTTGGAGTTAATGCACCATCTGATTTGGTTGTATGCATATGTAAGTCGATTAATTCTTCCATGATTCAATCCTTTCTTTAAAACTATCTTGTAGTTCTTTGGTTTTTTGTCTTCGTTTTGTACTATCTGATCCAGTCATTAGTAAGCATTCATATAATTCTTCGGTTTTATAAGTTAAGGCTAGCTGACGTCTGGTTTGATCTAGTAAATCTTGCAATTCTGGATTCCAATTATAGGGCGTTAAACTTGATAAGTAGTCATGAATAAAGTTATAAGCAGTATCGTCATATTGCCAGCTTTTTCTTAGTGATATCGGATGAATTGGCAAATATGGAATGATGTTGTTTTTTAAAGATTCTTTAATGACAAATGGGGTTTGAGCAATTAAGGTCGCTAATCTGGCACTACCAATAATGTGTGTATCAATGGGAAGATAATTTTGTGGCATACTTCCATTTTTTAAGGATTCAACAATTTGTGATAATTCTTCAATACTTTTTAGTGGGTCGATATCCGAAGGAGCAATTTGGTATTCTTGAAATAATTTAATCATATGTTTTTTGGCAGTTTCTATTTTTTTCTCTTCACAAATCATCCATAAATCAAGGTCCGGTAAGCGATTGATGATTTTTCTTGGCTTTAGTTCATTATCCATGTACGGACAAGGTTTGCAAAGTTGTTTTAAATCTGGTAGAAATTCGCCATTTTGTTCTAGGCAAGTTGCACAGTTCCAAGTTTGATAGTTACTTTTTTGAACCCATTTTTTTAATTCTTCGTTATAGCGCACTTGCTCTTTTATGTAAGGCATTGGTCCATTTAGATCGGATCCAATGGCATAAAAAGGATACCCCGTTCCAAAAGATCCACTATGACCTGCAATTTTTTTAACAATCTTTGTATATAACTCAATTTGTTTTTTTAAATATTCTCGTTTTAATTCACTTCTGTTTTTTTCAAAATCGGTTGAGATATTTGCTACTTCACAACAGTAAGAGATTGGTTTTTCCACTTTTGTTTCCCCTTTTCCTTGAGGATTTATTTTAGTGTTAATTATTATAAATGTCAAGTTTTTTAAGTGGTTTCTTGGCCGTAAATAGTGAAAGGAATCTTCAATGATTTTAAAAGTACGTAGTTTTTTTCTTTTCATTTTGATGAAAATTCGGTATGATAGAATGCATACATTTAAAAAAGGAGTCTTTTATGTCTCAAGAAAAAAATTCTTCTTTCCTAAAGTTTATTCAATTTGTCGTCGATTTGGCACAAGAAAGCGATGTATTTTATTATGACTTTACTATTTGTGCTAAAGATTATTTTCGAGGTGGAGGTTGCTACGAACTTTTTAAAATCGTTCAATATTTTTATCCCGAAGTTCAGTGTTATATTAATTCTGAATTAAATCATTGTGCGATTTATTACCATGGAAAGCTTTATGATTCTTATGGAGAAGTTTGTCATCCCGAAGATTTTTCGAAAGCTACTGAAGAGGATTTTTTGTATATGGAACGTTCTTTTCGAAACGATTTAGTTGAGGTCTCTTCTCGAAGGCTTATTCCTGAGATCCTCCTTTGTCGCGTCCAGGGAATTTTATATTAATTTTTTTCTTTTTGGTTTATAATGAACTTAGAATCAACAAGGAAATGATTATTTTGAAAAAATTTGTATTCATCAGTTATTTAAGGAGGAAATGATATGTGTACTGCTATTACTTATTATAAAAAAGATCATTATTTTGGAAGAAATTTAGATTTGGAATATTCGTATCATGAAACCGTTACGATTACTCCCCGAAACTTTCCTTTTCATTTTCGAAAAGCCGGTGATGTTTCTAATCACTATGCAATGATTGGCATGGCCTTTGTAGAAAATGATTACCCACTTTATTATGATGCCATTAATGAAAAGGGACTTGGGATGGCTGGTCTTAACTTTCCGGGAAATGCAGATTATAAAGAAATGGCAGCTGATAAAATTAATGTAGCTCCTTTTGAGTTTATTCCTTATATTTTAACGCAATGTGCAACCGTTCGTGATGCACGGAAGATGCTCGAACAAATCCAATTGGTTCAACTTAACTTTAGTGAACAACTTCCAGTTTCTCCTCTACACTGGATTATTGCTGATAAAGAGGAAAGTATTACCGTAGAAAGTGTCAAAGATGGATTAAAAGTCTATGATAATCCGGTGGGAGTTCTTACCAATAATCCAACTTTTGATATTCATTTATTTGAATTAAATAATTATATGAGTTTATCTACTGAAGCTCCCGTAAATCATTTTGCAAAGGATTTGCCATTATCTACATATAGTCGTGGAATGGGTGCAATGGGATTACCGGGAGATTTGTCTTCATTGTCTCGTTTTGTCAAGGCATCTTTCACTAAAATGAATTCTCTTTCTGGTGAACGTGAATCGGAAGCCATTAGTCAATTTTTCCACATTTTAGGTTCTGTTTATCAACAACGTGGTTGTGTACATATGGGAGATGACAAGTATGAAATTACCATTTATAGTTCTTGTTGCAATCTAGACAAAGGAATTTACTATTATACAACGTATGAAAATAGTCAAATTACGGGAATTGATATGTTTAAGGAAGATTTAGATAGTCAAAAATTGATTTCTTATGATTTAATTCAAGGTCAACAAATTCATATGCAAAATTAATTTAGTACTTTTGAAATATCAAATTTCTGGTTTTCTACTTCGCTTTTTATTTTTTTGATACGTTAGTACATACCATTTTATAAATTCATCTGTGGCACTTGTTCGATTATCTTTTCGATTTATTCTTTCTTCATCGGACATTTCTGCTAAAGTTTTGGAACAATTTAAGGGCACAAATACCAACCATAAATTGGATTTGGCTCTTTTATTTTGCTCTCCACGGATTTCATTAGCTAGTGTTCCTTTACTGACTCCGAAGAATTGAACATACTCCGTGCCATCATAAAAAGTTAAGCAATCTAAAAAATAACAATTTCTATTTTGGACGTGTTCCATGGTTTTTAATAATCCTACAATATCCGATGCAATTCCGCTTCTTTTTACAAATGCTCCTGGATAGCCAGGATGATTGGGATAATCTTCGATATAAAATCCAGAATCTGCAACAAAGACTGGCGTTTTTAGTAATTCAAAGGCTTGTCTTGCTTTTTCTTTGGAAATAATTTGGATATCGTTAATATCTGGTTCAATGAAATCACATTGGTAGTAATGAATGGTAAGGCCTGCTTTTTCAAACTTTTCTTTTACTGAAATATATTTTCCATAATTTCCGGTTATATATGTTAAATCTTGCATATTACATTTCTCCTTGGTAACGATATAATTTTTTTACAACTTCTCGATTATACTCTGGACTTGTTAAATCTATTTGTTTTTCTTCTGCTATTTTCTTCGATAAAAAATACATTTGTAAGGCTAGAGCATATTCTTTCCATAACGGACTGGTTTCTTCATCTAATGTAGAAAAAAGGAACACATTTGGATATTCTTGTATTAATATTTTTAACAGTTCTTCATCTAATCTCTTCATTTGATGTGCTAAGTAAATCATTGGACTTTGCGGATTTTGAAAAAGCAAATTGCTTCTTCCATGACAGTAAGAGCCTTTATCATGAATAACCGTACAAGTAGTACCCGTTTCAATCATATTGGATTCTAAAATGGCAGCAGAACAGGTTGTGTCATATCCCGACATAATTTGAATTAAATTTGTATCTTTAAAGTTAAATGGTAAGTTTTGAACTTTCTTTCTACTCTTCTCTAATAAATTCTTTAATTTTTCATTGATGTTTCTTATTTCTTCATCAGAAAGTCTTTCTTTTTGCTTTTCTTTTAAAATACTTAGTTCTAAAAATATCAGCATGGGTGCTAGTGTGGGAATTATCGAAATAAAACTCTTTTCTTGATCTTGGTTGGTTTCATTTTTCCAAACTAAACGTACAAAATGATTTTGGGTTTCATGCGTTTCTTGGGCGCCAGTAATTAACAAGCGAAAGCCTGGAAATGTATTTAATATTTCCAATATACCATTTGATTTACCGCTATTTGAAATTGCTATTATATTTTTAAATTGATGGATATTTGTTTTATAAAAATAGTCTCTTGGTTCCATCACTTCACATAGTGTTTGTACTGATTCTAAAAACATTTTTAAATAATATGCAGCTGCTTTGGATCCTCCTGTAGCTACGATTAAAGTAGGTTCTTTCTTGATAAAATTTTGAGCTTGTTTTAATACGAAATTTGTAAAATCAGGTGATTCATTTTGTTTTAATAATCGCTCTTCCAACTTGGCATAATTGATTTCTGTTTTTTCAGAATACGTATGACTCATCATAAAAATCTCTCCCTCTTCTATTTCAAGAATAACAGAAGATGTGGAAATATTTATGTCAGTTAGAAAATTTTTCTAAGATTGATAGTTTTTTTATTCGATTGACGTAGAAATGGCGAATTTCTTCTTTCGATTCACAATAAGCAGCAACGCCCCACTCGTCTCCTAACAAAATGAGATCATAGGGATGAATTATTCTTGTGGACATCGTCTTTTCATCTTTGGCAACGTATTCAATAAGGCATTTTCTTTTTTCTTTGATTGCACGATTTACTAAATTCCATATATCTTTGTTTTTTATGTTGATTGGTTTAGGGGTAATAAATCTTTTGGGAACATTAATATTTTGATTTAGAATATATCCTCCATAAGGTCCTTTGATGGTATCAACAAATATTCCGGCTTTTTCCATTTCATCTTTGTAAACTCGTATCATTCTTGGAGATACTTCTAATTTTTCTGATAATTCTTTTATACTATATTTCCTACCCGAACTTAAATATTCAATCATCATAAGGACATTACTAATTTTAGACATATTTTATCTCCCAAACATTGTGATTTATCATAACATAAAACGATTGAGTTGGCAATTTGGAGAAGATGTTTTATTTTTCTTTTTCATACTATTAATACTAATGTTGTTGACATATGTTTTATAAGATAATAGAATATATTGCACCTATCTTGAAGAATTCTTCAAATGAGTGTATGATGATTATAGATAATAGGAGGTGGTATGATGAAGAATGCTTTAACGATTTTTGATGTAGCTAATTTTTTTCTTAAAATTGTTGACAGAGACTCAGGAAGTACGATTACTCCATTGAAACTGCAAAAAATATTATATTATGCACAAGGTTATCATTTAGCATATTATGATGTAGAATTATTTTCAGAAGATTTTCAAGCTTGGGCGCATGGACCTGCTAATGAAGAAATCTATGAAAAATATAAAATTTATGGTTTCAATTCTATACCAAGCCCTACTGAAGAAATTCCAGAAATGGATGATTCAACATGTGACTTTTTAAATGATATTTGGCAAACTTTTGGAATTTATGATGGTAAATATTTAGAAGAATTAACTCATAAAGAAAAACCATGGATTGATGCAAGAAAAGGATGTGCACCAGGTGAAAAATGTCAAACTATTATTACAAAAGATAGTATGAAAACTTTTTTTAAGTCAGTACTAAATGACGCATAAATTCAACAATAATAAAAATTTTAATTATCATTTAAATCGAGAAAATGCAGATGATAAAACTGGATTATTAAAATTTTCTCAATGCAATGAAAAATATCCTCTTCACGAATTACAAAAGGAAGAATTAAAAGCTTTTATATCTTTTGCAAAAACATTTGAAAATTTGCCTTGGAGAAGTATAAAAACATATAGTGGGTTAAAGTTTGAAAATATTCCTCAAATAGAAAAGCCAGATAGCATAGAAAAAGATGTTACTTTAAGTTCATTAAGAATTTCAGACAAATTTAGATTAATTGGTTATAGGCAAGAACAATACTTTTATATAGTTTGGTTTGATAGAAATCATTTAACTTATAAAGGCTAAATTCTATTAATTAAAAGACGATGTGAAATGTTAATACTTCATATTGTCTTTTTTATTTGTGATAATTTTTTTAATGTATATTTCAAACTGATTTTATGACTTTATTTATTCACTTTTCGGCAATTACTCTTTCATTAAATCAATTAACAAAGTGTTCGAAAAATTTAAAATAGCAAATGAAATTTCATAATATCGAATTCAGGGTATAAATATAGTATAATCAATATAGTTAATTAATTGAATTGAGGTAATCAAATGGAAGATTTCGTGTTTATTAGGCCTACTAAAGAATATGAACAACAAGCATATGAATATATTCAAGAATTTTATGATTATAATTCTCCTATTAATGGCGTTAGTGGACTACATCGTTATATTGGAAATTATGATGGATGGTTAAAAAAATTAGAAGAAGATAGAATTAGGACAACTGTTGATGAAAAAGTCCCAGCTGAAACTTTTTTTCTAGTAAGGAAAAGTGATAATAAATTGTTGGGAATTATTAAAATTAGATTGATTTTAAATGATTCTTTATTAGAATGTGGAGGAAATATTGGATATGGTATAAGACCAACTGAACGAAGAAAAGGATATAGTTCTTATCAATTATATTGTGCCCTAAAATTCTGTAAAGAAAAAGGTCTTGAAAAAGTATTACTTACTTGTGATAAAGACAATATTGGTTCTGCCAAAACCATTCAAAATAATTGTGGCGTATTAGAAAATGAAATCATAAATTCAACTGATGGAAAAGTAATGCAAAGATATTGGATTAATGTAGAAGAAGCATTTGAAAAAGGCAAGGAAAAATATGAAAATAAATATTCAAGAACAATATAGAATTCTTTTTTATGATTAAATTATGTAGGTGATTTCAGTGAAGTTAGAAGATCTAACAATTGAATATGATAAGTTTCAATTAAAATATGGTGCTAAAGAATTAGGTTCCATTTACAATGGCGGTTGTAAAGAAAATCCAGATATTTGTTTTTATGAATCCAACTGGAAGAAATATTGCATCATCTAAAAATTGGAAAGGAATTAAATCGCCTTGGATAGGAACTAAAAATATATGGGATTTATTTTTTGAATTGAATTTGCTAGATTTTGAATGCCCGAACAAGTCCAAGTAAATTTATCAACGGAGTGGATTACTTTGCCTATATTCAAAAAATTATACTTCCAAGATTGATTCAATCAACTAAGTAAATTATATTTAAGTCTTTTCAATTGGTAATCTTAAAAATTTTTGACCTTTCTATTTAATAGTGATAGGATAATTACTAAATAAAAAAAGAAAGTTGAGGTGTTAAAGATGGATTTAAGCGATGCTAGTACTTTTTCTCTTGCTTCAGGCAAAAATTTACATTATGTTGTTTTACAAGTAACATTAAAAGAAAAATTTTTAGGAACAGGTTCAGGAAATTTAACAGAATTAGAAAATGTCATTAATAAACAAGCTCAAAAGGGTTATCGCTTGCATACAATTGCAACCTCCAATGGTGGTAGTAAAGGCTTGATGGGTGGCGATCGTATTCAAGCAACATTAGTTTTTGAAAAAATTTCGGATAAATAAAAAAATTCAATGCGAACTTAGCCTCATTTTTTGAATAAAGAAATGGGGTTTTTAAATGAGTAAATTGAGTTATAAAGATAAAATTATTTTATCAATTTATTCGGCAACCTTTTCGGCAACAAAAAAATCGAACTAAAAAGTTCGACTAAAATACAAAATGGAGCGATTGTGGAAGATATCTATAACATTCACTCGTAACGATTTGATATATAGTAAATCAATTAGTTTTATTTTAATACATAGTATGTATTTTTTCCAGTACCTTTTTTTATTAAAATATGGTCCTCTAATAATTTGTTAATAATTTGTTTTGATCTTGTATTTCCTATATCTAACAGTTTTTCAACTTCCAATCTAGTTATTTTTGTTTTTTCTTTAACATATTTTGTAATGATTTCTTCTTGAGTCATATT
>CANQXM010000005.1 GCA_947627835.1 uncultured Bacilli bacterium
CATATTTTTTATTTTCAAATGGTCCCATCTCACCTGTAGCATCACCTAAAATTCGACGTTCATAATTTGAATCGGTTGTACCATAACTGTATAAATCAAAATATTTTGTTTCTGGATAAGATAATCCACCATCTTCTTTTATCCACGCTGTTTTCGTACGATTATTAGTATTACTATCAGCACTTGGATCAGTAAGTACTCCAATAAAATTACTATTCCATGTACCATGCCTTCCACTTACGAGCATTCCCTGTTCATCCATCATGACGCCCATGACGTATTCCCATGTTCCTCCTGCCATATCGTAGATTCCTGTAATATTTCCAGTTGTAGAAGCTAAACCTAAAGTAGTCGTATCATTCCATGAACGCGTTACATCATTAGTAGTTCCATATTCATTACAAGCATTTGGTGTTTGAGTACAAGAAATGTTTGTTGCCGTATATCCCGTAGTAGGTTCATGCACGCCGGCATAACCGGTTACATAATTACTATTATTGTTAATTCTTACTTCGCTTTTTTTTCCATATTGACTCTGCGTTAAATAGGCTACTGCTCCCCATTCCGTATTCTTCACCATATGACTATCTAGTTCTCGTTTGTAATAATATGTACTATAAAAAGCATTCGCTACCCGTACATTTCTCCAACTTACTACATTTGGTTTGATTTGTAAATTATCTGGATCAATCATGTCTGTATGTCCTGCTGCATTACTTGTTTCAAACTTTCCAACCCACATTCCTTTCTTTCCTTCAAATCCATCTACAAATGCTGGATGGGTCATCCATTTTCCAACAGAGCATGTTCCATTATCTCCACTTTTATTGGGACTCTTACATTCTGTAGAAGTATCCGTTGTACTTTTTGTACTAAATCTTATTTGAATTTCCTTAACTTGATTCGTAACTGATGTAACCCCAGGATAATCAGTAATATTAAAGATTTGATAATCATACTTTGGTATCCATACAAAATAACTTTCAATTTTGTCTTCAGGAATTACTTCTCCTGCTTTATAGGTTTCATTTTCATCTTTTAAGATAACTGCATTCGCCCATTGTTTGTCTTGATAAGAATACCAAGCATCTTTCTGACTGGCTTTCTTTACAACGTTCTCTCCACTTTGATTTTCAATGGTTACTGGTATTAAATTTTCTGCTAATACTGGATCATTTCCATTCAATACTGAATCCGTATACTTAGTAACAAAATTTACCTGACATTTGGTTTTTGTTTGTTTTACGTTGCGAACGATAATATTCCAGTTTTCATAATCCCATGTTGCTGTTGCTCCTTTATCGCAGGTAATACTATCAACTGTCTTGTCACTTCCTTTTTCAGGAAAAGTTGTTGATGGGGCACCATCAATGGTAAGAGAAACCTTCACATCAAAGTCATCCATGTGACTTGGAACATTCCCCTCAATCGCATCATACTCTTTTTGCACTTCATAGAGTGCATAGGTTCTTACAATAACAACAATCAAAATGAAAAACAAAAATGCAAAAAATGCCACAGCAATTTTCTTTTTGTAACCTTTTTCCCCTTGAAACCGAGTCAAATTCATAATATCAGCGCTCCTTACCTTTAATATACCCCGTCAACCAAAATACATGACTTTTTAGTTTATAACACTAATATTATCACATTTTACTCATTATTTCTAGTAATTTGATTTTATTTATAAAAAACAAAAAAGGAATCATAATCGTTCCTTTTAGATATTATTTTTCGATATCATTAATACCTATAATATTAGATTGATTATCGAAAACAACGATGCACAAATAATACCTGTGTGCACACTTATAATATACTCATCTATTCCTTTTTTATTTCCCCTATTTTTTCCAATTGTTGTGCATTAATGGCAATTCCAATTACAAAAATATAAGCAAGCATGTAAAGCCATACCATTAGAACAACAACTTGAGCAAGTCCGCCATATAAAGAAGAACTATGATAAAAATGATTGATATAAAAAGAATAAATCATCGTAACAAAAACAAACCCAAACGTTGCAAATAAAGCTCCGTAAGTATTGGTGCTACTTGGAATTTCTCGATCTGGTGCCATTGTATAAATAATTTTAATAAGGAAAAAACTGACAAACCAAGAAACCGGTCCACGAATAAGTTTAATGGCAAAAGCAATAGTTTGAGTAACTTTTTCATTTAAATTCACAAACGAAAGAAGGGCAACGATTTTATCTCCAAATACAGGAATAAATAACAAAAACAAAAGCAAGAAAATTAAAACAATCATCATAAATAATGCTTTAATACGTCGATGAAGAAAAGATTTATTTGATAATCCATACATCTGATTAGAAGAAATAATAATCGAAGCAGCTCCAGTACTTGCAGCGTAAAACCCAATAATAATAGTCAAAATAAATTGTGGACTAATCTGTACGTCACGAACAATCGGCATAATTAAATTAGAAATATCAGGTCCAAATGCTTTCGTCATAAAATTGGTTAAAAAGTCAAAAGACAAATGAAATAAAGAAGCCCCATAAGCTAAAACCGTCACAGTTGGGACCAGTGCAAGAAGAAAAAAGAAAGCAAGCTGACCTGGTAAAACCAACATATCTGGTTGTGTAATCAACTTCCAAAGCCGTAGCAAGTAACTACGAAAATTCCATTTTTTCATTCATGCTCCTCTTTTTGCATTTCTTTTTGCTTTTTAACATCAATCGTTGCTTCATTAATTGCATCTTCAATACTCTTTACATCATCTAAAATCATACTATAACCAATGCATGCGCCATATTCATAAGGAAGATTTTTAAATTCTTTGTTTAATTTATGAATATAAGCCGTAATTTGTTTCGTTTGATAACCAACAAAATAAATCATAAATTCATTTCCATCAGTTCGCATAACATCTGAATTATCAAGTTGCGTACGAATTAAGATATTTGCAACCGCTTTAATCTGAGCATCGCCCTGTTCATACCCAAGCGTATCATTAATTTCTTGAATTCGATTTAAATCAATGATAATAACAGTTTGTGGATAAATCGTATTTTTATTCCATTTTGAAATATTTTCATTTAAATAATTTCGATTTTTAAGACTAGTTAATTGATCAATAAACTTCATCTTATCTTCCTTACGAATCTTTGTCGCAACACGTATACGCCGTGAAGAACGATACAAAATATAAAGAAGAACAAAAATGGCAACAATAATATATAGGAAATAACGAGCAATCGTACCCAAAATGGTTCCATTTTGAACCGTTAAACGATGATTATACAAACCAACATAATTCATTCGATTTTCATCTAAGTAATCAATATAATGGGTAAATAAATGATTAAAGGTATCTCCTGCATTGGATTTAAATCCATAGGTTTCTTGGAAACTAGAAGAATAACGAACCGAATACTTACTAAGTAAATTACTTTGATAATATAAACTCAAATGATGATCCATCAAAATAATTCCATGTTTTTTAATAACATCCTGAAGTCCTTTCTTTCCTTCATAAGTTTCTACTTGAATATTTTTATCAGCACTAACCTTACTATAAAGAAGACTATTGGCTTCCACGTAAACCGTTTTTCCATATAAAGATTTTAAAGAAGTAACTACATCATCTTCGCTTTCATGTGCCAAAACATCATAAGAAAGCAAAATATCGGAAGAAATCGTATTTCCAGAAGAAGTAAAGTTTTGATATCCAAAATATAAAACGACCTCATTATTTAAAATTGCATTCACTAAACTCTTATAATTGCGATACTTTTTAAAATGAAATTCGACATCACTAAAATCAGAAAATTCTCGTAAATAAGCTGCTAAAATACCACCATAGTTACCACCAGTTAAAATCTCATAAGGACTATTGTTGATAAATCCATAGTTATACACAACACTTTGTAAACGATCCACTTCCGTTTTTGAAATAGAAAGTGCATCTACAAACATTTGAAATTCTTCTTCATGAAAAGAATCCGTAAATTCTTCTTTATTCCATTTAGTAAAATACTTACGTAAGATACTACTAAACGTACCTTGACTTTGTTCGTCTAAATGCAAAAGATAATAACGATCCACATTGGTATAATGAAAAACAATATGATAATCTTTTTCAAGAATCGTATCCATATATTCAATACGTGGAACTAAAATTGCTTGAATCTCACTACCCGCTTCTAAGGCTTCCAATAATTCCTTACGCGTTTTATAACTAACCAAATTTGGAAGATGATCCAAATGTTCCTTTAAATAACTAATTGAATCAGCTAAAACACCCACTTTTTTAGAAGAGATGGTAGTTTCATCATAATATTCATTTGTTTTTGAAACTAACACATAGTGATCGGTATAAAAGTTAATCTCGGAAGATTGATACGTATTAGAAACAAGGAACCGCACACCATTAGAAGATTCCGAAGAATTATAAGTAATGGCATTAATCTTAAGTCCATATTCGTCCGTAAAATCTTTTAAAAAATCATAGAATAATCCTCGTCCATCAAGCCCAAATAAATTGGTATCATTGACAACAGATACATTAAGCATTTTACCTAAATTTTCATTAACCCACTCATTCTCAGTAGGAGTAAGCCTTGTCGTATCATTTAAAATACGTATAACAAAAAAGACAGCAACACAAGCACAAGCAACTAAA
The DNA here is from genome assembly GCA_947627835.1 of uncultured Bacilli bacterium. Lineage (GTDB taxonomy): Bacteria > Bacillota_I > Bacilli_A > RF39 > UBA660 > MGBC162267. Next base: position 4,648 of record CANQXM010000005.1, read on the forward strand.
AGAACTGTCCACAAGAAAATTTTCTTTGAACGTTTCATTCTGAATCCTCCGAATTTTCAGGAATTGGAGTATTATTACTCCAAATAAAGTTACCACTACTTACATTCTTTGCACCCATAAGTTGATAACCACTGGCATTTTCACTAGCATCTTGTTTAATCGTTGCATTAAAGTCATACAATAAACGATATTTCTCTTCGATGGCATTATACACTTCAACCGTAACATTTTTGGCATCCTCTAAACTGACCGTTTCATCAAATTGCACGATTAAATAAATAATTTTTCCACGCACATCGACATCCACTTGAATCGGTTGAAAAGAAGAAAATCCTTCCACAATCTTTGCTTTTTCCTCATCCGTAAATGGGGTATCTGCAATATCACTTAATCGGTCCCCATAACTAGAAGAGGTACTACCAAAAAAATATTGCACCATAACAGCCAAAATAATCACTAAACATAAAAATACAATAAAGCCAAGAACGAGAATAACTCGGTTTTCATTCCACATTTTTTTAATCTTGTTCATAATTCACCTCTATTAAAGTATAATTATTATACTCCAAAAACATTTAATTTACTAGCCATTTGCTAGTTGATAAGACAATACCGGTACAAATGATTTATTTCCAAATGCATCTTGAATCGTCACATATAAATATTTCATAGATCCATCTAAAGTTCCAGAAAAAGTATAAGCATAAGAAGTCTCATAATCTACATACGTACACCCTTCTTCATAAGCAGTAGAAGAAATACACATAGATAAAGGTTCGTTTTGATCCATAGCTGAAAGATGCAAAATGGTAGATAACCCGTTTTTAGAAGAATCTGCGGAAGTAAGAGAATAAGATAAAATCGAAGGTCCCGTAGAATCTACATGAGAAACGGTAAAAGATTGAAGACTAATATTGCCAACCGCATCTTGAACATATAGATATTCCGTTGTATTTTCACTATAAAACTTTTCAAATTGATAATGACTTGTCGGAGAAACATGCATCCATTCATAAGGAGTCGTACTATTTCCAAAAGAATAAGCAGCAACCCCACTTTCTAAATCCGTTAAATCAAAAGAAACAAGATTTTCTTTTCCCCATTCTTCACTAGATTCAATAAGGATACTAGGTGCACTTTGATCAATTTTTTCTACTTGAAAAGAATGCGTACTAAACTCTTCACTATAATTATGGACCATATCTCGCACACATAAATAATAAGTTCCCATTGGTAACGTTTGAAAAATCGATAAACGATTCGTTTTCACATAACTAGCATTGGTACAGTCATTACTATCTTTTAAAATGGCATAACCATAAACGCCAGACCCATTAATATCACCAATGGTAAAGCCAACCTTTTTTTCTTCCCGCGTCCATTCATGTTCCATGGCAATGGAAAAATCTTCATCATAAATCACAGGATTTTGCCGATCAACGCGAATCGTAGTAGTAGCTTCATAAGTAACAATTTTCCCATCATGTTGAAAACTAACTTGTACAAATACAGGAAAATTTAATAATTGTTGGGCTTGATATACTTTTTTATTCTTGTTATAAAAATCATGATTCACCAAAGTAACTTCTTCTCCATCAGAAGTAATCCACCGAATCTCAACTACTTCATCAGGATAATTCCACTCTTCATGAAGTTGAATTTCCAAAGTTACCGAATCATTCGTCCAACCATTAGTTTCCCCACTTGAAGAAATATCATTGCCAAGAACATCATATTGATTTAAATAAATCATACTATTTGCATTCGCTAAACTATCATAATCACAAGCTTCCTCATCGGTATACCGAGCATGATACATCCCTTGTTCACTAGTAAGACGAATGACTTTACATCCTAAAAATTCATGCGTAACGGGATTAATATATCGACCGCTTTCATCATCGGAAGATAGCTTTCCTTCGGAAATTAAATGATTGATATTCGTAACCATCAAGCCCGTTTCTGAAGCCCAATCTTCTGCTGCAGCAAGGGCATATTGCATCTTATCTTGCAAAAGACTTTCACTGACATTTCTAGAAATCAAAGTATATCCACCAACCGATAAAAGGCCAAGAATTGCAATAATAGAAAATACTGCTAATATTTCCACTAAAGTAAACCCATTTTTTTTCATATTGTCATCCTTCATTATAATAGTAACATAAAATGTGTTTAAAGAAAATACACAGAAAAAAAGCTATTACCAAAGTAACAGCTAAATCATAAAGTATTGAATGGCAATATTATCCGTTCTCCAGATGGTTCGGTAATCCCACCTACAATTATCATATTCGGATCGATCATAATACTGAATCGTCGTAGCACCAAAATTATTTAAAAACTTAATGACGTTGTCCGCATCTCCAGTTTTATAATCACTTTTTACAGTATACCACGTTGCCGTCGTTTCCTTTTTCCCATCCAGTTGACCGATTAAAATCTCTCCAGATTGCGTTAGATAACCCGTATCATTATCCATGTCACACCAGCCATCATATTCACAAGTATCATTACACCGAGATACCACACCCATACAAGGTCTTCCATTTGCAGAAACACTAATCACCAGTGCCTTACCACTATACACAGAAGAAATGGCATTCGGATACCAATCATATACATCACTACATGCGGGAGGATTCTTACAATCTTTTTCACAATTGCTCGGACAAGATTCCTTGCAAGTCTTAGACTTTTTTCCCTTCGTAAATGCTAATACATAACGAGAACTACTTCGTAAATCTTGAATGGCTTTACTACTTCTTCTAATTACACTTTCTGAAGTACTGGCACAATCATACATGGCATTTCGAAAAGCCGAATATTCAATAAAACTTTTAAACTTGCCACTATCGATCACACTTTGCAATTTCGAAGCATCACAAGTAACCTCTTTACTCCAGTTATAATCATCTGGTCTTTCACAAGGTTGCTGATTACATGCCCGATTTTCACTTCCAGCACTGCAACGGATATTCGTTTTATTATCCCGAATTTCATACTGACGATACTGTAGTCCTCCCCCACAAGAGGCACTACAACTTCCCCAATCTGTCAAATAATTTTTAGTAACTTCACTCGAACATTCATGATATAAAACATACGGCGTTGGATTAGAGATATTCACAGAATTACCAACTTCATCACGAATTGTTACATAAATGGTATGACTACTTCCATCCAAACGAGGACTAGAAGCCAAACTCGTATTTGTAAATACATTCCATGCTTTGGTCGGTGTATATCGCTCCCAAGTACCATTTTCTAAAAAGCCCGTATTGGAAATATACATAGAAAGCATACTTTCATCCGTAGCAGAAATATCCAAATTAACTTCATAATGATGATAAGCAGAAACACTCGATGAAACTTTTAAAGAAACACCCTGTGGAGGAGTGGTATCAATCTTTGAAACAACCACGGTTTTCGTACTAACATCTTCACTAATATTTCCTGCTTGATCTTTTACACAAATATAATACGTTCCATTACTTTTTGCTTCACTAACCGTCTGACGACTTGTCTTTGTATACCTTGCTCGCGTACAATCGGAATCAAGAGAAACCGAATAACCATAAATTCCCGAGCCATTTCCATCACTCATCGTAAAAGTAACATCTTTGTGAGTTCCCGTCCAAGAGTCCCCTTGAGAAACATTAACTTCTTCGGTATAAATCGTCGGCCGTTGTTTATCAATTTTAACATCCGTTCGCGCATGATACTCTTTTGCTGCCCCATTTTCTAAAACCGAAACATGGGCTTCATAAGAAGTCATTAAAAGTTGACTGGCACTAACCGTTACCGAGTTCTTTTCTTGAAAATCATTGTGAATTTCTTCTTCCTTTACTTCGCCATTTCCAACAATCTTTAAAGAAGTAGCAAGGGAATTAAACTTTTCATCTTTAAAAACAACCCGTAAAACCACATCGCCCATAATCCATTCATCTTTCGTAATTTCCGTTCCATCTGAGCGATATTTTTTAAATTCAATAATACTATTTTTAGAAATTAAATCATTAAAATCACAATTTTTTTCATCCGTATATCTTCCTACATATTGACTATCTACCACATCAATTCGAACCACATCACATAACATCGAATCTTTCGTAAGTGGATTAACAAAATCACCGGCTTCATTATCAGGTTCCAACCGTCCCTCAGAAATTAAATGCTCCACATTTACTACATCATAAGTTGTATCACTTGCAAATTGCTCAGCAGCAGATAAAACAAGTTCAACCTTATTTCGATAAGAAGATTCTAAAACTCGATTGCGAATAAACAGGAAAGCTGGATAAGAAATCAGCAATAGAACCGCCATAATAGCAATGACACTAATTATTTCAACTAACGTAAATCCTGATTGCTTCATCCCTATCATCCTTTCCCTAATCATAACATAAAAAGGAAAAAAGAAAAACTATCAAATCGATAGTTTAACGATTAAGACGGAAACGCATCTTTGGATCTAAAACCGCTTTTCGAAGACGAATATCACTTGGTGTAACTTCAACATATTCATCATCTTCAATAAATTCCAAAGCTTCTTCCAAATTAAATTTCTTGGCTTTTGTTAAATTAATGGCTTCATCTGCACCACTACTTCGCGTATTGGTTAAATTTTTATTTTTGCAAGGATTGACATCTAAGTCATTATCACGATTATGAATTCCTACAATCATACCAACATAAACTTCCGTAGCAGGTTCAATAATCATCACACCGCGCTCCTGTAAATTCCAAAGTGAATAACCAAGTGCCTTCCCATTTTCCATCGATACCATAACGCCATTTTTACGACCACTAATTGGACCTACCATTGGCATATATTTTTCAAAACTTCGCACCATAATCCCTTCTCCTTTGGTATTGGTAATAAAGTTGCTTCGATAACCAATAAGTCCTCGTGTTGGAGCAAGAAATTCCAAATGTGCATAACCTTCGTTTGAAGTAGATACAATTTCAAGTGTTGCTTTTCTCTCTTGTAAATCATTAATAACCGTTCCTTGATAATCTGAAGGACAATTAATAATAACTCGCTCAAATGGTTCACATTTTACACCATCAATTTCTTCAAACAAAACTTCTGGTTTAGAAACACAAAGTTCATAACCTTCTCTTCGCATGTTTTCAAGTAATATAGATAAATGAAGTTCACCACGTCCACTAACCTTATAGCCATCCGTATTTGGAAGTTCTTCAACATGAAGACCTACATTCGTTTGTAACTCCCTTTCAAGGCGTTCCCGAATATGACGAGTCGTTAAAAACTTTCCACTTTGACCGGCAAAAGGTCCATCATTAACTAAGAAATTCATCGACAAAGTAGGTTTTTCAATAAAAATAGGGGGTAAAGCTTCCAAATGATTCTTATCACAAATAGTATCTCCAATAGAAATTTCTGAACATCCAGCAACCGTTACAATATCTCCATAATAGGCAACATCTTTTTCTACTCGATGAATACCTTCCGTAACAAACAATTTAGAAATGCGAAAATCGATGACACTACCATCATTTTTAATGGCACTAACCGTTTGACCAACTGAAATACATCCTCGATTAATTCTTCCAACACCCAATCTACCAATATAATCATCATAATCCAAATTAGAGATTTGAAGTTGTAAAGGATCATTTTGATTTCCAGCAAATGGCTGAACTTGTTTTAAAATTGTTTCCAAAAGTGGCTCAACATTTTTTCCTTTTTCATCTACTTGATACTGTGTAATTCCTTCTTTGGCAATTCCATAAATAATTGGAAAATCAAGTTGTTCATCCGTTGCATTTAACTCCATAAACAAATTAAAAGTCATGTCAACAACTTCCGTTGGACGAGCATCCTTCTTATCAATCTTATTAATAAATAAAATGGGTTTTAAATTTTGTTCCAAAGCCTTTTTTAAAACAAACCGTGTTTGAGGCATAGGTCCTTCTGCGGAATCCACAATTAAAATAACCGTATCAACGGTTTTAATAACCCGTTCTACTTCACTTGAAAAATCCGCATGTCCTGGCGTATCAACAATATTAATTTTATAGTCTTTATAATGAATCGAACAATTCTTAGAATAAATCGTAATTCCACGTTCTTTTTCTAACTGATCACTATCCATAACCCGTTCTGAAACTACCTCATGACTTGAAAAAGCCCCATTTTGTTCCAAAAGAGCATCTACTAAAGTACTTTTTCCAGCATCAACATGAGCGACAACAGCAACATTAATAATCTTATCCATAAACAACCCTCTTTCTGCGTCCCGTAAATAATAACGCAAAATAGAAATTTTGGCAAGAAAAAACGCCTTATAAAAGGCATTTACATTCATTACTTTTGATTAATCTTCAAATTTTGAAACCATTTTTTAAATACATTTAAGAAGAAAGTAATACCTACAATCAAATAAATGATTTCAATAAATAGCTCCCATAGATTATTAATAAATGGATTTGCAAAGAAATCTAATAAATTGACTCCTAAATCACGAACCATGATAAAAGGAATTTTAATAACACAAGTAAGGACAATCAAAACTAAAATATCAAATAAGATTTTAGCATTGGCTTTCGCAGTATTATGACTCATCACATCGACCACATGATTAATAACTTTAAATAACTGATTATATTTAGAAATCAAAAAATTACTTTCTTGCATTGTTTTCTTGCGATTAACATGGTTTTCCGTATAAATTTGATTAATCACTTGATCAGCATCTCCAAGTAAAGAAAGGGCTTCTTCTTCACTTTTTCCATCACGAATTGCTTTAGAAATCTGATCATCCAATTCTAAAATTTTCTGTTGTTGATATCCTTCTTCAAAAATAGATATGCCATCTTTAATTTTTTGTAAATAAGTAGCTCGATTCATAGTTCCTCCTTATTTGGTTACCATTACATGACGATATTGTTCAGTTTTATCTAACGTCATTTCTTTCACAACCTTATATTCCCCTTGCATCGTTTCCACCGGGGTATACCTTGATACACTTATTATATCAGAATTATCATATTTTACTTGATATTTTTTTAAAAAAACTACAATATCTTCTCGATTCGCCATTTCTTCAAGAGCATTATCATGAAAATAAGGATCACATAACTTATAATAATTCGGTAAAAACAAAACGGAAACGCCACGTTCAATCAAAAGAACATCCACGACATCAAACTTACCTTTCTTCTGCATAGGAAGTCCAATCGTTTTTAAAGTTCCATGATAAAGATCAAAATCATCTGCACGTAAACTTTTTCCAAATACATAACTCGTTCCACTAACCTTAAAAACATCCATATGAATTAATTCTTTGCAGACCTCTACCAAACTATTCCAAAGTTTAGAAGGACTAGAAAGAGACAATCGTTTAAATTTTTGCATACGCAAAAACACATTTTCAGCATCACTCAAAATTAAAATGGCACTAGAAAGTTCTTCTTGATACGCTTGAAAATCATTTTCTACATCTTCATTAGATAAAAGCCTTTTTAAAATCACATCACAAATAGGTTGTAAAAACGAATGATAAATAGCTAAATTCTGTTGTTCCAAAACACTTAAAGAATCATAAATTTCTCGGTAATTCGTCCGAACTTCTTCCCGTGTAAATATTTTATCTGCAAACTTCTCTTGACTATCCATAGGAAGGGAAATTCCTAAATTATCAAATTCATTTAAATAATCTCCTAAAGTAGCATAATCCATCTCATCAATAATCGAATACTTTTCTTCCAAGCGTTTAATTTCATTTTGAATGTAATCTTTCATTTTCACAATCTTGCGTGTTTCACTATCTTCATCAATTTGTAAAAGTAAATCTGTTACCTTTTCCCGTTTTCCAAACAAACTTTTTCTTTTGTTCATAACACGTTCAAGCACATTTTTTTTCTTTCGATAGTCTTCAATATCAATCGGAAGTTTAAATAAAAGATATTTATTTTGTAAGTACCCTTTATCACATTCTAAAACAAGTAAAGCATCCCATAATTGATTAATAAAAGTTTTCAACTTTTCTTCATTTTCTTGATGAACAAGAGCATCTATCACATCATGATACTTCGATAATTCTTTGGTAATATCTACGTCTTTGAAAGGAATTTCTTCCATTTTTTTAAGTGGTTTATTTACTTTTTGATATCGATTATAAAGAGCCATAAACTCGCTTTCTTGTTTATAACACTCCGTATGCAACGATAAAACATTATGGTAGGTATCATTTTGAATCTTCACTTTTTCTTCCATAATCTTAACTAAAACACGAGCAGTACGAATCAGTCTTCCATGTATTTTCTTTTTTCTTTTTTCTTTCGGTAATTCATCCGGATCCGTAATAAGTCCACGCATTTTACTAGCAGTTAAACGACTTTGCCCCATCATAAATTTAACTTTCGGTGATTCTTTTTCATAATCATCTAATAAAATGGTAACTTGAAATTGTTCATGATATTTTCGATACCACCAATATTGATAAACAAATTCTTCAGCTTCTTTTAAGTCATCAAAAAAAATAGAGCGATGAAGATAGCCATAAAGAGGATGCATAAAAGAATAAACAAGTCCTACCTGATTTTTCTCTTCATAAAGAAACGGTTCCTTATATTTAGAATCCATCCCATATTTCATTAAAATCGTTAATAACTCAGATTTACTGATCATATCATCAACCCGATTCTTATTTTTTTATTATATCATATCACCGCTAAGAATTCCACTTGCTAAAAATGGAAAATTCGATATAATGAAGATAGAAAGTGAGGATTATGAAAGGGAAAATCATTACAAATCAAGAAAATCAAAAGAAGAGTATACTACTATCCATAATTATATTACTAATTGGGATTGTCCTAGTAACCAATTCAAATCAAATTGTAATTATTGGATTTCAATGTATAGGTGCATGCATTCTTTTATTTGGAATCTACGAATTAATTCGTTTCTTTACAATAAAAAAGCAATTAAAAACCGAGATACAATCACTGCTTCTAAATGGAGTGATGTGCTCCATCATCGGTTTATTAACCATTTTAGGTGCAAGCATCTTAGAATTAGGACTTCGTTACATCATTGGCTTTTACTTAATCTTAAGTGGAGTAAATAAAATTGGCAACGCCTTTCTTTGGAGAAAAGATAGTTCAAATATTTTTTACATTTATTTAATAGAAGGACTAATCTTAACTGGATTTGGCTTATATACCGTTTTCTATGCCAATGCTGCATTAATGCTAATCGGAGTTCTTTTAATTATCTCTTCAATTTTTGATTTCATAACTTATTTTAAAGTAAAAAAATAGAAGCCTTAGCGACTTCTTTTTGTTTTGGTACTTTTTGTATCTTTCTTCTTTTCTGGATGCTCATCGGTTTTCTTTTCTTTAGTTAAAACCTTTTCTTCTAACTCTTTTCTTTCTTCATAAAAGTCAGGTTCTTCCGTATTTTTACGTGCAAGATAAATAAAATATCCAACTCCTACAACAATGACTGCTAAAATACCTAAAACGATAATCGTATCTGCAGAAGATGCGGTAATACTTCCATCTTTAATACCAGCAACAACATCGGTACAATTAGAAGTATAGCAAAGATTAATTCGATCTTTTAACGTATTATCCATACTAGAAGCATAACCTTCATATCGTTGATTACCAATTACAATTAAAGGAACGCCAGAAAATTTTGCTTTAAAATACTTGGATACTTTCTCCGCAAGATTAATATTTTCGTGAATCTCCGGAGTAGAACCATTGGTTTCATAAGCAATCAATTGAAACTTATCTTTAAAAGATTCATCTTCCTTTAAACCATCGAAAAATTCAAGAGCAGCAGCACAATGTGGACAAGTAGAACTTTTAAAAATATAAACATTGACCATTTCATCTGCGAAGACACATTGTGACATTAAAAACATACTAAAAAGAAAGACAACGAAATAACTAATTTTTTTCATAATTCACATCCCACTTCATTATATCACGCAAGCGATATGGATAAAAGAAAAAAGATGTTTTTTCATCACTGCAAATAAAAAGCACAAGCTTAAATGAGTAAAACTTGTACTTTTTATTTTATTTTCCTTCTTCTTCCAGAAGTTGTTGAAATTTATTTTGGGCATCCTCTAACTTTTTCGCTTCTACATTTTCAGTAGTATACCATCCTTGCTCTTGCATCGTTAAATAAATTTCATGTTGCATGGTAAGAATTTCCTTAAGTCCAATCAAAAAAGTTTCATGAACTCCTTCTGTTCCACTTTCAATGGATCCATGTAAACACAAATCTGCTAACACTTTCGTATCCCAAAGAAGTCCTTCTAAAATCATTTTATCTTCCATAATTATTCTCCTTCCTGTAACAATTCATAAAATTTAGTTACCAAAGCTTGGTTTTTCTTTTCTAATTTACCAATAAATTTTGATAGTTTTTCATCATCAATGCAATCCTTTGCTTCTTTTAAATGCGTTAAAAAATATTCTTCATGACCAAGAAAATCCTCTAAATATAATAATTCTTTTGAAGACATACATCTCCACCTCCATTACTAATATGAATAAAAAAAAGAAATTTACGCTAACATAAATTTCCAATCTTTAAAAGAGACTCATTTGTTCATTCATTAAAATTTCTTTTTTATACGCTTGAATAATGTCTTCCATCTCGGTTAAAAGTCCATTTTGATGTGCCAAGTTTAAAAAGAGTTCCATTAAATGCCGATATTGCAAAGAATTACAAAATTGTTTATTTCCATACACAGCTTCATAATCTTGACTGAGCCCAGGATAAAGTTCTTCAATTTTTCGATAATAATAATTTCGTTGATTCGTCCGTAAATTCATCCCCATTTTTGTATAAATAAAATTGGCATCCGCTTCTTTACTCAAAGAAATCATATTGCGAATATTTTCCTCGGTATCTGTTAAAAATGGTAACACCGGAGTCATTAATACACCAGCAAACAAACCAGCTTCTCGTAATTTCTTTAAAACTTCAAAACGTCTAGAACTACTACAGACATGAGGTTCTATCTTTTTGGCAAGTTCATCATCAAACGTTGTAATCGAAATTTTGACAATGACACTATTATTTTTAGCAATCTCTTGAAGTAAATCCAAATCACGTAAAATTAAATCACTTTTGGTATCAATCGAAACCCCAAAACCATATTTTAAAATTAAAGAAAGGGCTTGACGAGTAATCTGTTGCTTTTCTTCCTCGATATTGTAAGGATCAGAAAGAGTTCCAAAACTTACCACACCACGATAATTTTTACTAGCAAGTTCCTGTTCTAAAATCTCTAGGGCATCTACCTTTGATTTGACTTCATCAAAATTTCTGATATGGTAGCAATCACTACGACTATCACAATAAATGCAACCATAAGAGCATCCCTTGTATAAATTCATATGATAATCAATTCCAAACCATTTCTCACCAAGATCAGATTTGGTCATAATCGTTCTCGTTTTCACATATTCCATGAAACCACCCTACAAATTCATTATACCAAAAATCAAAGAAAAATACAGGACTTAATGAAATTTTCTTTTTTAAAAGAAAGAATATGATATACTAGAGGAAGAAAGTAGTGAGAAAAATGAACGAACAAAAAAAATTAGAAAAAATAGAAAAGAAAACAGCTCATGCTTCTGGAATCAAGTATACCTTTTTTATAGCAATTCCAGTAATCATCATCCTAGTAGCCTTAGGTTTTTACTATGCAAGAACGAATCCAGTTACCATTTTAACCAAAACCATTGATGAATCAAGTGCATGGATTGAAAAACTAGCAAATCAAAATAGCTTTACCTTTCAAAAAAATGATCCCATAAATGTAACCGCAGCATTTAATATTTCAACAGATTTAGATTTAGATGGTCTAGAAAAAATATTGGCATACAATTACCAAGTTTCTTATAAAAAATTTAATGAAAACGAACAGACTTCCATTCAGGTTAGTGATCAAGATAAAGAAATCATCAATATAAACTACTACAATATCAATGGGGAAAATTTTTTAGAAAGCAAAAAACTATTTTCCAAACTAATTAAAATACCACAAGAAGAAAACGAAACAGTAAGTCAAATTATCGAACAAGTAAATAGTTTCCCACAAATATCTAAAGAAGACGGAATCTACTTAATAAATCAATTAAAAAAATATTTTATCCAAAGCATTAATAAAAAGTATATCAATCGTGAAAAAACAGACATCAATATCGATGACAAAACCATTAAAGCAACCAAAATTACCTACTTATTAAATAAAGAAAATCAAAAAAGAACCCTAGATTATATCAAAAATGCCATCACAGAAGATGACCGATTCTTAGAAATTCTTTCAAAAATAATGAAAATTGAAAAGAAAGAGTTAATTGGAAATCTTCAAAAAGAAGAAGAATACGAATACAACACTGACTACAAAATTACCCTTTATACAGAAGGATTGAATCAAAAAGTTATCAAAGTAAATTTAGAAGAAGACGATGTAACCGTTGTTTCTTATACCAACACCGAAGAAAAGAAAATTAATTTTAAAAATGAAGTAATCATCAAAATCAATGAACTAAGCGAAAAAAACATAGATATCGATTTCGAACTAAAAGAGCAAAATTGCAACGGTTCTTTAAAATTAACACTCCATAATAATGAAATTGATGCCAAAATATCAATAAAAACAAAAGAAAATTACTTTGATATTAATACAACAATAACGCTTGGCAAAGAAACATTTATTTTACCAAATACTAGTAATGTTGTTTCCGTTGAAGACCTTACTGAAACCGATATTTTAACCATATTAGAAAATTTAGAAAAATCACTAGAAGGGACAACACTTCTTCAATTATTCGAACAAAATATATTATAAAAAAAGAAAACATAATTCCCATTTGAAATTATGCTTTTTTATGTCCTTATTTTTCCGTGGTCTCTTCTCCATCTTTATAATATTTTGCTTCAAACTCATCCCAAGATTTACTAAATTCATGATTTTGAAAAGCTTCTTTTAAACCAGTAATTTGTTTTAAACGAATCACTTCATCCATATCCATGCCAAGTTCAAAACAAATTTTTTCATCACTCCAACCATAAGAAGCCAACTCCAAAACAATGTTACTCATATCCTTGATTTGATGGGTTCCACGAGCACGATTATGTCGAATCGTAGAAGCCATTCGATTAGAAAGATCCTTTTCAATAACCACTACCGGAATTTCTTTTAAATTAAAATAACGTCGCGCACAATAATAACGGTGAAATCCATCAACAATAATATACTTATCTTGTTTATCATCATAATAACAAACAATCGGTTGCGTATATCCATCTTGTAGAATCGATAATTTTAATAACTGAAGCTCCGGCCTTGCAACTTTATTCGGGTTATAATCATTTGCTTCTACTTTGCGTAATGGTACAAGTTTTACATTTAAAACAGGAAAATCAATATTTACACGCATTCTTCCTCACCATACACATAATTTGTATAACTTCCTTTATAACCAGTTTTCACAAATCCTAAAGATTCCCATACTTTCATCTCTTCTGGAGAATTCGTCAAAATACGAATCTTTTCCGTATGGTAAAGTTGTAACATATAACTAGCCATAAACCGACAATTCTCTTCGTTGCGATAAGCTGGCAACAAATAAAAATCAGTAAAAGAAGTACTAAATTGATTCATCATAACTCCACAAAATCCAGCTAGTGTTTTCTTATCAAAAAACAAGTACCAAATTTTTTCATGATCATTAATCAAATAAGGCAATTCCCTTTTAAAAATGCGTTCTGCAAAAAAACGACCCATATACTTATAAAAATCTCCATCATTACAAGTATCCATAAATTCTTTTACTTCAAACATGTCCTACACCTCTATTTGTTTATCATAATTTGCAAATCACGCAAATCTTTATCATTAACATCTTCATCAATTAATTTCAAATGTCGATATTTCTTTTGCAATTCATATAACTTTTTTACATCGTGCTTATTTTGACTAAAACTAAGTCGTTTCATCCAAAAATCATTATGTTCCAAAGCTCTTGCAATTCTACGCCAACTGGCAACTTTTTTAGAATTTTCCAATGCCTTATCTTCTTCATCGCGAATCTCCGACACCGGAATTCCTTTTTTCGTCTCATACCAGTTAAAAAAAGATTTAATTTTACTATAGTAGTGATCGCGCAGTTCTGGTACATAAAGACCTAAACTTTCTAAAAGAAACACCGTATATTCTTGCCAAGTCATCGAAGCCGGTTTTTCCGTCTTAATCATACCAAGCACACTCGTACGACAATAAATATTTCCAAAATTAACGCCATGTACGCGCTGTAAAACTCGTTCCCATGTTTCATACTCCAAAGCCCGGAATTGATCCAGCCCTTTTCGTTGATCATCGCCATAAGGCTGACACAATCGTTGTTCAGATAAGGCAACCCCATTTTTATAAAGTTGTTCGTAAATATGATTAAATCGTAAATCTAACCTAGAAACAGCTGTCCAAATATCGGTTGTTTTCCAATCGTACATTGGATAAAAGTTATAAACATCGGTTGTTACATTACGAAACTTAACACGAGTCGTCCAATGAATATCATGATACTTTTCTTTACTATAATTGGTAATAGTTCGAAAACGATTCAAGCTTTCATCAGAACGAATACCAATACCACACGCAGTAATCCCGCCATGTTGCTTATTAAACCAATCTGCAAAGTATAAAATAAACTGTTCAAATTCCATTCCAAACTTAAACCAAGTCCACTCTTTAGGCATATTGTCTTGATTAATAACCCACTTATGATCAGGCATATCGCGTACCCAAATATCCTTTTCAGAAGGATTCCAACATACCCACTTTGGTTGAATAACACTTACCGCATTACGTAAAGAAATAGGTAAGCAGATCCAATACCAACGCTCTAAGACATCACTAATTTCTTCGGTAAGTTCCATTAGATGATTAATCGTATATTGATACTGAGCTTCAAAGTCTACATACATGACACTAATCTTTTTCTTGTACTTTCGAGCAACTCTAGCAGCAAGCTGTACCATAACACTGCTGTCTTTACCCCCACTCACGGAAAAATAAACATTATCAAAATGCGTAAATACATATTCTAAACGTTCCATGGTCGCCGTATAAACATCTTTATCTAAATATATTTTTGGCAATTTCATCCATCCCTGTCTAAAAATTGGTAAATTTTTCCATAAATTAATTATACAAAAAAAAACAAGGAATTGCAAAAACTGACAGCTACTTATTCTTTATTTTTTTCATTATTTTTAAGAATATTGCCAATAATAGTAGGAAATACCTAGAAAATAAAAAAATAACTTTTTTTAAAAAATTTATCGAAATCTTTATATAGATATAACTATACAAAACAAAATGATACTTATAATGATATTTTGAAATTAAATTTTAAAATTAATGACTTAAATAAGATGTGAGTTCTCGGTAAACTAAATCCAAAATTGATTGATCAAAAGCATGAAAATCAACTTCGATATTTCGCTCCTTCATCGAAGCAATAAATTGAAGACAAGAAATAGTATAAGGAAACAAATCCGCATTGTTGTGAATGCCATCAACGAGCATTTCTGCAAAATCTTGAACTAATCCATACATAACTTCCCGAATTAAATTTTCATCCATATAAAAAACCTCTTTCCACAAAAAAAGAATGTTATCCACATTCCTTTAATTTTAAACTTTCTAACTCAAGCCATATTTTCACAATACAACTTTTTTTAATTTTTTGTAACGTTACACGACAAATTCCCAATTTTTCACTAATCATCTCTTCAGAGTGTTCTGCAAAAAAAGTATCCACAAAATAAATCGCCTCTTGCATGGTAAGTTTATAAGATACTCGACAAATACACTGATAAAACTTTTCAACCCAAAGGGAATTATCAATAAACCGAGTAACATACCGACCAACCGGATCGGAAATACAAGCTGTATTTTGATGAGAAACCGAATCATATCGATAATTAGAAAAACAGACTCCTTGATAAGAATACATGTACTTAGCATCTTTAAAGCGTTGCACATACGCACTAATTTCAGTTTTCATATTTCTTTGATAACACTCATGGATAAACGAATCACTTAACAAAGAGGCATATTCATCATGCTCTTGTGCTGTTTGAAGTACACTCTTTGGCAAATTTAAGAAATCATCAAATGATAATGAATCAACCATGGAATACTTCACCACCCTATCCAAAAGTCTCTTTTCCTAAAATTACCATTTATTCTAATGTTTCAAATTTAGAAAGTCAATAACATTACAATAAAAAACAAACAATTTTCAAAAATTGTTCATTTTATATAATTATACAAAATTATCACATATTGTCTATCTCATTTTTTGTATATTTTTTGTTTAACTTTGGTTTAAAACTTGTACATTTTTCAATTTTCTTATCCCTTCTTCGTAAAAGTCTACCCATTAGATTAAGATTTTTAAAAGCCATCAAGTTGCGAAGAAAGAAATAATAAATTTTTGCTTCAAACAAATGATGAAATGCATGATAGAATAAAGCACTTGCTATCGTATGATCATCAGATACGTAACCATATACTTCAAAACCACCGGAAGATACATGATTGAGAAAACAACCAAACTCATAGGAATCTTTAAAATAAACATGATGAGAAAGAATATTCTTTTCCTCTTTCAAAACGGAAGCCGAGTATTTTTTAAGTTCATTTAATTTTACCGGATGAATCATAGGATTTCTCATATCAATGGGAACCGCGCACTGATTCTTAGCATAATGATAATGAATTCCAAGCGCACAACTATATAAGATTTCAATGGCTAAAGCTTGATCGGCAAGATCCCCTTTGGGACACTTTCCATTTAAGAAATTTTTTAAAAATTCTTCCCGCGCTAGTTCATTGTAACCAAGCATTCCAGCTTTTTCTTTCTCTGAATATAAGGAACCCAACTTAATTTCTTCAAATGGCTTTCCACCAATCATAGCAGTATTTCGATAAATGTGAATATCAAAATGTTCAAGTCCTCCGACCTTTTCTTCATCTTGTAAATTACCTCGATCACAAATTTCCTTTGACTGATACGAATGAATTTGTAGATTGAGTAAGGTTCCTACATGAATATTCACCCGTTCATGGCGAATTCGTCCATTTTCCTTATAGTAATTTCTAGATTCGATCCATCCTCTTCTTGAAAAGCCATAATGAAGCAAATTTAATTGCGCGGTGGTAATCGTTTGATGATGATAATTTTGAAATTGCATCATGCCATAAAAATTTTTTTCACCAAATTTAGAAAAAGATGGCAGTTTTTGCTGATAAAAAGATGGAATCTTCTGAAGAGAAAAAAGACGTTGATAATCACTTTGATTTACAACCGCAAGTTCATCTTGAGGAGTAAAACAATTACTATAAACCTCTCCATATTTAAGTTTTTTAGAATAAGGAAGATTCATATTGATTTTTAAAATATCACTCAGTAAATCAATAAAATGATACCCACTATGAAATAATTTGCCATATCCATACTTGTAAGGATGATTTTCTTTATCTAAATCATGAGGCATTTCCCAGTTTCCATCAGAATGATAAATATCAATATAAGTAATTGGAATTTGATAAGTATTTACAACATCTGATAGAATTTTTTTTACATATTCATAACCATGATGATATTGTCTTTGACACATGACCTTACAAGAAGCAGTACTTTCTTTTGCATAATCTAAAAGCTGATAATATTCTTTTCGAACACGACGAATCGAACTAATGGAAGTCATATTTTTACAGACACTAATGGGTTTATCGGTAAGAACATGAATGTTATTTTTTAAAGCAAACTCTAAATACATGAAATGCGCTTTGGGTTCAGTAGCAATGATAATATGGGTAATGGAAAGCGTTTCACAAATCGCTTGTAAATTATAAAATAGTCGCTTTGGCAAATGATAAGAATCTCGGTAACGATCAGGAATAGTAAAAATATTGGTGTGAGTAAATCCGTTTTCATCTAGAACTTTTCGGGTTTGCTCTTTACAAGAAGATAGTTCGATAACCAAAGACAATTCATAATGATATTTCTTAAAAAAAGGCAAATAAATCCGCTTTGCATGAGGTCCAATACCAACAAGGCAAATTCTTTTCTTTGCATGAGAAAAACAAACACGAGAAGATTGCATTTGATCACGAATCAGTTTTTCAGTATTCATTTTTCTCACTTCCATAAAATCATTATAAAAATGAAAAAAAAATTAGTAAAATAGTTATTTTTTTTGCCTGCTATAATTATTTTTAAGTTCTAACTGTTTCAAGAAATACTCTAAAATTTGATAATCTCTGCGAACAATAAAACGAGCATGATAAACACTCATTTCTCCTTCGTTAATAGAAGGTTTCAAAAATTGCTCGCAAGCCTTCATTTTTTCCATGGCTGAAGGAATAGATAGCCACAACAAGCTTGCTTGATCTGCTTGCTCTTCTAAAGTATAATGAGTATTTCCTTTTTGAATCACATGAGCAACAAAAATATGTGAAATTTGCTTAAAGTTATCCAAAGATTTATGTTCTTCAATAGTTCCTAAATAATCATCAATCGAAACAACACATCCACATTCCTCATGTACTTCCCGCAAAAATGTTTCCTGCGCTGACTCTCCCTTTTCAATGCCACCACCAATTAATTTATATTCTTCCTTGGCTTTCTTATACAAAACAGCAATTTCCCCATTTTCATTAAAAACAATTCCGCGAGCACCATAACGAATACGAGGATTTACAAACGGCTTAGAAGAATATCCAAGCATTTCATCATTTAAAACTTGAATTACCATACTATTTACCACCACACATAGATAAAACAACTTGAACAAATTTTGAAACAACCGGATTAAATGAAAATTTATAATAAATCATACCATAAGAATTTTGGGGAATTGATTCTTTCAAAGGCAATATTTTTAAGTCGGTATCTCGAATCTCATCTTCAATAAAATAGCCGATACAGTCATTTAAAAGGACAAAGTCCGCCATTAACTTAGAATCCGGCATTTCAACAATCGGAAACAATTGTAAGTTATTCTCTTGTAAAACACGATCAAGCATCTGACGACGCCGAGAGCTTCCAGGAATAACCAAGGCACATTTATGTAAATCCTGAATGCTTTGAATCTCTTTTCCATGTTTTTCATAAGTCGCCTTGGAACAAGCAAAACAAGTATTAAAGTGACCAATGGCCTTTACTTCCAGTTCAAACTTTTCAGAATAGTTAATATTAGGTAAATAATCAATCAAAACATCAATTTTATGATTCATTAAAAAGGAATTTAAGTTAGAAGCGCTATCTGTAAAAATGTTAATTTTAACATGGGGATATTTTTGATAAAATGCTGAAAGAAAGCGATTCAAAATATGGTCAGCAATATTACGAGTTGTACCAATCATGAGATTTCCAGTCACTTCAAAATCAGAAACAGATTCCTGTTCCATAGAAAACTTTTGAAACAAATTTGCTAGTTTCCGATATAACATATCTCCCTCTACAGTAAGTTCAATTCCCCGATTTGTTCGATGAACCAAAGGACAATGCAAAATATCTTCTAACAATTTTACATTCTTACTTAACGTAGGTTGTGCTACATGATACTGATAAGAGGCTTGAGAAATATTTTTCGTAAGAGCAACAATATAAAAATCATAATATAATGGCAGTAATTCTCGTAAATCCATAAAAACTCCCCTTATTTGTTTTTCTATCCTACAAAAAACTTGAGAAGTTGTCAATTATTAGCAAGGATTTTTTACTGAAAAACGCGATGATTTCATAAAAGTTGCGATTTAAGAATTGCAAGAATAAAGATTTGCAATAAAAAAACAGCTTCTTCCAAGTTAAAGATTATGCTAACTTTTTGAAGCTATTTCATCTACATATGGCAGGGGCGGAGAGAATCGAACTCCCATCAAAAGTTTTGGAGA
>CANQXM010000006.1 GCA_947627835.1 uncultured Bacilli bacterium
ATTTGCAACAGGAGAAATAGTAGATGTAACTGGAACTAGCAAAGGTAAAGGTTTTGCTGGAACAATTAAAAGACATGGTCAAAGTCGTGGACCAATGGCTCATGGATCTCATTATCATAGAGGACCTGGTTCATTAGGTACCATGCTTCCAAAAAGAGTATTAAAGGGACATCGTCTTCCAGGACATATGGGTTGTGAAACCATTACCATTCAAAACCTAGAAATCGTGGAAGCAAATGCAAACGAAAATTACATTTTAGTAAGTGGAAATGTTCCAGGAGCTAAAAACTCATTTGTATTAATTCGTTCTGCTGTAAAAAATAATCGTAAGAAAAATCCAAAAGAAATCATTTCTTATGAAGAACCCGTTGTAGATGAAGTAGTAGAAGAACAACCAGAAAAGGTAGAAGAAACTACAGAAGCTACAAAGGAAGAAAATGTTACTTCTAGCGAAGAAGTGACTGCTGAAGAAGAAAAGTAGAATCACGAAGAGGAGGATAAAAAATGGCAAAAATTGAATTAAAAAACTTAAAAAACGAAAAAGTTAAAGATCTAAGCATTAGTGATTCTATCTGGAAAATTGAAACGAATGACGATGCTTTAAAGAAAATGATTCGTTTACAACTTGCAGCAACTCGTCAAGGAACTGCAAAAACAAAAACGAGAAGTGAAGTATCTGGTGGTGGAAGAAAACCATGGAAACAAAAAAGTACTGGACGTGCAAGACAAGGATCTACACGTGCTACACAATGGCGCGGTGGTGGAATTGCTCTTGGCGTAACACCTCGCGATTACACTTTTAAAATTAATAAAAAAGAACGGGTATTAGCACTTAAGAGTGCTTTGACAGAAAAACTTGCTAATAAAGCGTTAGTTGTATTTGACTCTCTTGAATTACCAAGTTTAAAAACCAAAGAACTAAAAGATATGCTAAAAACCAATAAATTAGAAGGAAAAGTATTATTTGTAACAGGAAACGACAGCGAAAATTTATACATGGCATCTCGTAACTTAGGTTATACCTATGTCTTATATGTAGAAGATATCAATGTATATGACGTTGTAAATGCTGATACATTAGTACTTGATGAAATGGCTCTAAATAAATTAGAGGAGGTACTAAAAAATGCATAATCCAGATGTAATCTTAGGACCAGTTATTACCGAAAAAAGTATGGCTGGAAGCGGAAAAAATATATATACTTTTAAAGTAGTAAAAAGCGCAACCAAAAAAGAAATCAAAAGTGAAATTGAAAATCACTTTGGTGTCAAAGTAAAAGACGTAAGAACTTTAAACACGAAAGCAAAAGATCGTCGTGTTGGAAAGTATACTGGAAAAACGAAAACTTATAAGAAAGCAATTGTAACCTTATATGAAGGTTCAACGATTGAACTATAAAGGAGGAGTAAAAAATGGCAATTAAAAAATATAAACCAACGACCAATGGCCGTCGTGGAATGTCAACACTTACCAATGAAGAATTAACCAAAGATGCTCCTACCAAAAAATTACTAAAAAAGGTAGCCAAAACTGGTGGACGTAACAATCAAGGAAAACTTACGGTTCGTCATATCGGTGGAGGAGCAAAAAGAAAATATCGGGTAATTGATTTTAAAAGAGATAAAGTAGGAGTTACCGGACGGGTTGCAACCATTGAATACGATCCAAATCGTAACGCAAACATTGCTCTTATTAATTACAAAGATGGAGAAAAAAGATACATCATTGCTCCAAAAGATTTAAAAGTAGGAGCAATCATTGAAAATGGTCCAGAAGCAGACATTAAAGTAGGAAATGCCCTTCCACTTGCCAATATTCCAGTTGGTACAGTTATTCATTGTATTGAATTAAAACCTGGAAAAGGCGCTCAAATTTGTCGTTCTGCTGGATCATCTGCACAAATTCTTGGACGTGAAGATAAATACGTACTTGTTAGACTTCAATCAGGTGAAACGAGAAAAATATTAGGAACTTGTCTTGCTACAATTGGTGTTGTTGGCAATGAAGATTATGAACTTGTAAACATCGGAAAAGCTGGACGGACAAGACATATGGGAATTCGTCCTACAAACCGTGGTTCTGTAATGAATCCAAACGACCATCCACATGGTGGTGGAGAAGGACGTACACCAGTTGGACGTAAGAGCCCAATGACTCCTTGGGGTAAACCTGCTCTTGGTTATAAAACTAGAAAAAATAAGAAAGCTTCTGACAAATTAATTGTTAGTAGAAGAAAGAAATAGGAGGTTTTAGAACATGGCTAGAAGTTTAAAAAAAGGACCTTATGTATTTGACAGATTATTAAAGAAAGTTCAAGAATTAAATAAAAATAATAAAAAAGAAGTGATTAAGACTTGGTCACGTCGTTCTACCATATATCCTGATTTTGTAGGACACACATTCGCTGTCCATAACGGAAAAGAATTTATTCCCGTTTATGTAACAGAAGAAATGGTTGGACATAAATTAGGAGAATTTGCGATGACTCGTAAATTCGGCGGACACGCAGGTCAAAAGTAGGAGGTAAAACATGAAAACATATGCAATGCATAAAAGTGCTATGATAGCTCCAAGAAAAGCCAGAATGACGCTTGACCTAATTCGTGGAAAAGATGTTAAAACCGCAGAAGCTATCCTAGATACAACAAATACAAAAGCAAGTCGATTAATTAAAAAAGTATTAAAAAGTGCGGTTGCTAATGCCGTAAATAATAATGGAGCAAAAGAAACGGATTTATTCATTTCTACTTGCTTCATCAATCCAGGACCTATTTACAAAAGAGTAAAATTTGCAAGTCGTGGAAATGTTGATCGAAGAGATAAAAGAACAAGCCACATTTATGTTGAAGTAAGTGATGGTAAAGAAGAAGGAGGCAATAAGTAATGGGACAAAAAGTAAATCCAATTGGCTATCGTCTTGGTGTTAATAAAGAATGGAATTCAAAATGGTATGCCAATAAAAAAGAATTTGGATCTAAACTAATTCAAGATATTAAAATTCGTGAATACTTAGATAAAAATTTAAAAGATGCTGGAATTGCCTCAGTTGTAATTGAAAGAAAAAAAGATCGTACCGAAGTAAGTATCTATACTGCCAAACCTGGTGTAATCATCGGTCGTGGCGGAGAAGATATTGAAAAGTTACGTACCGCTTTAAAGAAAGTTTCTGGAAGCGATATCTATGTATCCATTATTGAAGTAAAAAATGCCGATTTAAACGCCCAATTAGTTGCTAAAAACATTGCAGCACAAATTGAAAATCGTGCTCCATTTAGAAGTGCTCAAAAAAGAGCCATTCGAAATACGATGAAAGCTGGAGCAAAAGGAATTAAAACTTCGGTTTCTGGAAGACTTGGTGGAGCAGAAATGGCTCGTACAGAAGGATACACAGAAGGAACAGTACCTCTTCATACAATCCGTGCAGATATTGACTATGCCATTGCAGAAGCAAATACAACTTATGGAAAAATTGGTGTAAAAGTATGGATTTATAAAGGAGAAATTCTTCCAAGCAAAAAAAACGTGAAGGAGAGTGATGAGCATGTTAATGCCAAAAAGAACGAAATATAGAAAACCTCATCGCTTAACTTATGACGGACATACAAAAGGAAACAAAGAACTTCATTTTGGTGAATATGGATTAATGGCTAAAGAAGGAAACTATGTAAGTGCCCGTCAAATCGAAGCTGCTCGTATTGCCATGACTCGTTTTATGAAACGTGGTGGAAAAGTATATATTAATATTTTCCCACACTTAGCTAGAACGAAAAAACCATTGGAAACTCGTCAAGGTAAAGGTAAAGGTAACGTTGAAGAGTGGGTAGCAGTAGTTAAAGAAGGAAAAATCATGTTTGAAATTTCTGGAGTTAGTGAAGAAGTAGCAAGAGAAGCTTTAAGACTTGCCTCTCATAAACTTCCACTTACTACAAAATTTGTAAAAAAAGATGATGTGAATGGTGGTGATTCTCTTGAAAGCTAATGAAATTAGAAAAATGACAAGAGAAGAAATCGAAAAGAAAATCAAAGATTCAAAAAGTGAATTATTAGATCTTCGTATGAAGGCAGCTACAGGAAGCCTTGAAAAACCTTCAAAAATCGATGCCCTAAAAAAAGATGTTGCAAGAATGATGACAGTTTTAAATGAAATGAAACATGAAGAAGTTGAGGGAGGTAACAAATAATGGAATCAAAAAGACAAGAATTAGTTGGAAAAGTAGTTAGTGCCAAAAATGATAAAACCATTACCGTTTTAGTAGAAACTCACAAAAAACATCCTCTATATGGAAAAAGAGTAAAATATTCCAAAAAATATACTGCTCATGATGAAAAAAATATTGCAAAAGAGGGAGATACAGTAAGAATTAGAAGTACAAGACCATTATCAAAAACAAAAAGATATGAACTTGTAGAAGTTCTAATTGAAGCTGTAATTCTATAGGAGGTTATCTTATGGTAATGCAAGAAACAAGACTTAAAGTCGCAGATAATACCGGTGCAAGAGAAGTTTCTGTAATTCGCTGTTTAGGTGGAAGTACAAGAAAAACGGCCAACATTGGTGATATCGTTGTATGTAGTGTTAAAAAAGCAATCCCAAATAGCAATATGAAGGGAAAAGTAGTCAAAGCAGTTATTGTTAGAAGTGTCGAAGGCGTTAGAAGAACCGATGGAAGTTATATCAAATTTGATGATAATGCATGCGTAATCATCAAAGATGATAAATCTCCAGTTGGAACCAGAGTATTAGGACCTGTTGCTAGAGAATTACGTGAAAAAGAATTTACAAAAATTGTTTCTTTAGCATCAGAGGTTTTATAGGAGGATAAACATGAAAATAAAAGTTGGCGATAATGTAAAAATTTTAGCTGGAAAAGATAAAGGGAAAACCGGAATGGTTACCAAAACTTTAAAGAAAGAAAATAAAGTTGTGGTAGAAGGAATCAATGTTGTAAAAAAACATATGAAACCAAACGGACAAAACCAAACGGGTGGAATCATAGAAATGAATGCCCCAATTCATGTATCTAACGTTAAAAAAGTAGAAGAAACTACCAAAAAAGACACGAAGAAAGCAAAGAAAGATTAGTTAGTGGGTGAAAGAATGAGTAATTTAGGAAAGTTATATAAAGAAACAATCGTTAAAGACTTAATGAAAGAACATAACTACAAAACAGTAATGCAAGTCCCAAAACTAGAAAAAATTGTCATTAATATCGGTGTTGGTGAAGGTGCTAGAGATGAAAAATTCATCGAAGCTGCACTAAACGATCTAGAAACAATTACCGGTCAAAAAGCCGTTGTTACAAAAGCTCGTAAATCCATCGCAGGATTTAAATTAAGAGAAGGACAAACCATTGGGGTGAAAGTAACACTTCGTGGTGAAAAGATGTATTATTTCATGGAAAAATTAATTAACGTTGCCCTTCCTCGTGTAAGAGACTTTAGAGGAATTTCAAAAAACTCTTTTGATGATCATGGAAATTACACATTAGGAATTAAAGAACAATTAATTTTCCCAGAAATTGAATATGATAACATCTTAAAAATTAGAGGTATGGACATTGTATTTGTTACAACCGCTAAAACAAATGAAGAAGCAGAAAGCTTACTAAGAGCATTTAAAATGCCTTTTAGAAATTAAGGAGGACAAATCGTATGGCTAAAACAAGTTTAAAAGTAAAACAACAAAGAAATCCAAAATTTAAATCACGTGCGTATACTCGCTGTGAAAGATGCGGAAGACCTCATTCAGTCCTTCGTAAATACAAATTATGCCGTATTTGCTTTAGAGAATTAGCAAGTAAAGGAGAAATCCCTGGCATGAAAAAAGCTAGTTGGTAGGAAAGGAGGAATTTATTAATATGGTAGCAGATAAAATTGCAGATATGCTTACACGCATTCGTAATGCAAATCAATTAAAATATGATACAGTGGAAGTCATTGGTACAAAAATGACACTAGGTATCGCGGAAATCTTAAAAAGAGAAGGATATATTAGTGACTTTACTTATGAAAAAGATGTCAAAGGCGATAAACTAACCCTAACTCTTAAATATGGAGAAAAGAAAGAACGTGTAATTACTGGACTTAAAAGAATTAGTAAATCCGGATTACGTGTTTATGCGAAAAGTGATGAAATTCCTCGTGTATTAAATGGCTTAGGAATTGCAATTATCTCAACTTCAAAAGGACTTATGACCGATAAAGAAGCAAGAGAAGCAAAGTTAGGAGGCGAAGTACTTGCCTACATCTGGTAAGGAAAAAATATGAGTCGTATTGGTAAAAGAAAACTTATGATTCCTGCAGGTGTTACTGTTGAAGTATTAGATAA
Source organism: uncultured Bacilli bacterium (assembly GCA_947627835.1). Taxonomy (GTDB): domain Bacteria; phylum Bacillota_I; class Bacilli_A; order RF39; family UBA660; genus MGBC162267. The sequence continues at coordinate 6,330 of CANQXM010000006.1, forward strand.
TAAAGTAACAGTGAAAAGTACCAAAGGAACCCTTGATGTAACGATGGATCCACTTGTAAAAGTAGAAGTGAAAGAAAATGAAATCGTTACTATTCCAACCGATGAAAGCCCAAGAGCGAATGTAATGGTTGGAACAATGAATGCCTTAATCAAAAATATGATTGTTGGTGTGAGTGAAGGATATACAAAAGGCCTTGAAATTGTTGGAGTTGGATATCGTTTTAATGTTCAAGGAAACAAAATCAATATCAGTGCTGGTTTTTCTCATCCAGTAGAAATTGTATGTCCAGAAGGAATTTCAGTAGCACTTGTAAATGCAAATGAAATCACCCTAAGTGGAATTGATAAACAAAAAGTATCTGAATTTGCGGCTAAAATTCGTGAAATAAGAAGTCCAGAACCTTATAAAGGAAAAGGAATTCGTTATAAAGGCGAATACGTTAGACGTAAAGAAGGAAAGAAAGCTGCAAAGTAGGAGGGTAATTAATGATAAAGAAAGAATCAAGTAACGATTTAAGATTAAGACGTCATACACGTATTAGAAAAACTATTTCTGGTACCAATGAAGTTCCAAGATTAAATGTATTTCGTTCAAATAAAGAAATTTATGTACAAGTTATCGATGATGTTACAGGCAAAACTTTAGCAAGTTCATCAAGCATTGCCCTAAAACTAAAAAATGGTGGCAATAGCGAAGGTGCAAAATTAGTCGGAAAAGACATTGCTGAAAAATGCAAAAAATTAAAAATTACGAAAGTCGTTTTCGATAGAGGTGGATACCTATATCATGGACGTGTAGAAGCATTAGCAAACGCTGCACGTGAAAACGGACTAGAGTTTTAAGGAGGAAAGTTATGCCAAAACAATATACAGATGCAAAAAAGAAATTATTAGAAGAAAAAGTAATTTCTGTTGGACGGGTTACCAAAGTAACCAAAGGTGGAAGACATTTTCGTTTCTCTGCAACTGTTGTCGTAGGAAATCGTCGTGGACTTGTTGGCCTTGGTAATGGAAAAGCCAATGAAGTGCAAGAAGCCATTGCCAAAGCTACGCAAGCTGCAAATAAAAATGTTGTCCGCGTAGCCCTTGAAGAGAATCGTACCATTCCTCATGAAGCAATTGGAAAAGTAGGTCGTGCAGTAGTACTTATAAAACCTGCTAAAGAAGGTACAGGAGTGATTGCTGGTGGAGCAGCTCGTGCCGTATTAGAACTTGCTGGAGTAAAAGATATCGTATCAAAATCTCTCGGTTCAAATACTCAAGTAAATGTAGCAAAATCTACCCTAGAAGCATTAAAATCTGTTAGAACTCCTGCTAAAATAGCTGCTTTACGTGGTAAGAAAGTGGAGGAGTTATAACATGAAATTAGAAAGTTTACCAAAATCTAAAGAATTAAAAAGAAGAAAAATTGTTGGACGTGGTCCTGGATCAGGAATGGGTAAAACCTCAACGCGTGGAGAAAATGGTCAAAAATCAAGAAGTGGTGCAAGCATTAGTCCTTGGTTCCAAGGTGGTCAATCTCCATTATATCGTCGTATTCCAAAAAGAGGATTTAAAAATACTCGTTTTGAAACCAAATATGCAACCATTAATTTAAGTGATTTAAACAAATTCTTTAATGATGGAGAAGTAGTAACTCCAGAAATATTAAAAGAAAAGGGAATAATCAAAAAACAACTTAGTGGAATTAAAGTATTAGCGAGTGGAAATCTAGAGAAAAAACTAACGGTAAAAGCACAAAGATTTTCAAGCGCTGCAGTCACTAAGATTGAAGCTGCTGGTGGTAAAACTGAGGTGATCTAGTATGATTAAAGGGATCCAAAAAATATTTGCCAAAGAAAACAAAGATTTGCGAAGCAGAATCCTTTTTACCCTTTTTGCTTTAGGAATCTTTTGCTTAGGTACCAGTATTACAATTACCTGGGCAGTTCCTTGGGTATCAACCGTTTATCGGGAATTAGGATTTTTAGAAATCTTTAACTTGATGAGTGGTGGAGGTCTTCGTAGTTTTTCAATCTTTGCTCTTGGTGTCAGCCCTTATATCACGGCATCAATTATTACTCAGTTATTACAAATGGATGTTCTTCCTTATTTCAAAGAACTAAAAGAACAAGGATATACAGGAAGACAAAAAATTAATCGTATCACAAGATATTTAGGAATCATCTTAGCATTTATTCAAGCTTATGCAATTACAGTATTTTACTTAAATGTTTCAGATGCCTCAACCATACTAAAAATTTCTTTAGTAATGACCGCTGGAACAGCCTTCCTATTATGGTTAGGAGATCAAATTACCAATAAAGGAATTGGAAATGGTCAAAGCTTACTCATTATGGCTGGTATTCTTCTAAGTTTACCAAGCATCTTCACAGGTGCTTATAGCGCATTTATCGATGGAAGTTTTACACTTCCTGTAGGAATTAGTTTATTCATCTTATTCATTATCGTTTACATTTTAGTAATCGTTGGAATTATATGGGTAACCTTAGCAGAAAGAAGAATTCCAATCCAATATTCAAATCGTACAGCAAGTTCTTATGGAGCAAATAAAAGCTACCTACCAATCAAAATTAATTCAGCGGGAGTAATTCCTGTCATCTTTGCATCCATGTTCTTAACCATTCCATCTGTAATCGCCTCATTAATAGGAAGCGAAAGTGTAATTAATTTTATTAATAAATACATTTTATATACAACTCCAACCGGTTTTGTTCTATACGTTTTATTAATTTTCTTCTTTGGATACTTCTACACCTTTATGGTAATGAATCCAGAAGAAATGAGTAAAGATTTAAATCAAAGAGGAGCTTATATTCCAGGATATCGTCCAGGAGTCGAAACTTCAAAATACATTAGTAAAACAATTGGAAGACTTACCTGTGTTGGATCATTGTTCCTATGTATATTAGCAGGAATGCCAGTTTTAATCTCAGCTCTAACCGATTTACCAAACTCTGTATCCATTGGTGGAACCGGAATTCTAATCGTTGTTGGAGTAGCCATTGAAACTTATAAACAAATTGAAAGTGGATTAGTCAGCAGAAGTTATCAAAAAAGAAGGGTGAGAAAATGAAGAACGTAATCTTCATTGCTCCCCCTGCCGCTGGCAAGGGGACACTAAGTGAATTCTTAGAAGAAAAATATGGATATTTTCATATTTCTACGGGAGACCTTATTCGAGATAAAATTAAAGAACAAACAGAAGAAGGAAAACTTCTCGAACAAACCATTCAAAAAGGAAATCTCGTCGATGATGAAACCATCTTTAATCTATTAGAAGAAAAATTAAAAAACCTTGATAAAAATCATCCGTTTATCTTAGATGGTATCCCAAGAACCTTGCAACAAGCGCATAAACTTGATATAATACTACGAGATTTAGATTTTTCAGATTATTTAGTTATTGAAATCAATGTGGAAAAAGAAATCTTACAAAAAAGAATTACGGGAAGAAGAATCTGTCCAAATTGTAAAAGTTCCTATAACGTATATTTTGAAGAATTTAAACCACAACAAGAGTCAATTTGTGATAAATGTGGTCATAACTTAATCATAAGAAGTGACGATAATGAAAGTGCATTTCACATTCGGTACAATACGTATTTAGAAAATAATGAACCATTATTAAACTACTATAAAGAGCAAAATAAACTTTATCATGTAGATAACGTAAAAACCGAAAATGCAAAAGAAGAATTACAAAGAATCGTGGGTGCTACGAGTGATTAATATTAAAAGTGAACGAGAGATTGCTTTGATGAAAGAAGCAGGTCACTTAAATTATTTAACACACGAAGAAATCAAAAAACATCTTCATCCAGGAGTTACAACCAAAGAGCTGGATACCATTGCTCATGATTTTATTGTAAAAAATGGTGGAACTCCATCATGCCTCGGTTATGAAGGATTTCCAGCAAGTACTTGTATCTCAGTAAATGACGAAGTCGTTCATGGAATTCCCAAAAATCGTAAATTAAAAAATGGCGATATCGTTTCAATCGATTTTACAGTAAGAAAAAATGGATATGAATCCGATGCTGCTAGAACATACATAATTGGAAATGTAGATGAAAACGTCAAAAATTTAGTGAAAGATACAGAACAAGCCTTATATGAAGGAATTAAATTAATCAAACCAGGAATTCATTTAGGAGATATATCAAATGCAATTGAAACTTATGCACACAACCATGATCTTTCAGTTGTAGAAGAACTCGTCGGACATGGAATTGGAGCGAGTATGCATGAAGATCCCGACGTTCCAAACTTTGGAAAGAAAAATACGGGCATCATCCTAAAAGAAGGAATGGTCCTTGCAATTGAACCAATGTTAAATCTAGGAGGTAAAGAAGTTTGCATGCTAGAAGATAACTGGACAATTGTTACCGAGGACGAAAGTCCATCAGCACATTTTGAACATACAGTAGCTGTAACCAAAGATGGTTATGAGATATTGACGGGAGAATAATTTATGGCAAAAAAAAATTATAAAAATCAAAATCATGAAGTAAGAACATCAAATGCCAAAGAAGACAAAATTGAGGTAGAAGGAAAAGTAATAGAAAGAAAAAAAGGCGAAATTTACCTTGTACAACTACCAAATGGTCATACTGTAGAAGCCTACGTTTCTGGTAAAATGCGTGTGAATATGATTCGTATTTTACCAGGTGATACAGTAACAATAGAACTTTCGCCTTATGACTTAACACGTGGGCGTATAACATGGAATAAAAGATAATGGAGGTAATGTTATGAAAAGAAGACCATCAGTCAAAAAAATTTGTAAAAAATGTAAAACAATTCGAAGAAATGGAAAAGTTATGGTAATTTGTGAAAATCCAAAACACAAACAAACCCAAGGAAAATAGGAGGAAAATATGGCAAGAATTAAAAATATTGAACTACCAAATGAAAAGCATACCAATATTGGTTTGACAGCAATTTATGGAATTGGCAGAAACTTAGCAAATACAATTTGTGATGCAGCAAAAGTAGAAAGAACAAAAAAAATCAAAGATTTAACCGATGATGAAATTCAAGCATTGCGAAAAGAAGTTGATAAATGCGTGGTTGAAGGAGATCTTCGTCGTGAAAATCAAATGAATATTAAAAACAAAATGGAAATCAACTGCTATCAAGGAATAAGACATAAAAAAGGACTTCCAGTTAGAGGACAAAGAACTAGTAGAAACGCTCGTACTCGTAAAGGTAGAGGAAAAGTAGTTGCTAATAAGAAAAAAGTAGGTAAATAAGGAGGTTAAACTATGGCATATAATAGAAGAAAAAGAAAAGTTAAAAAGAATATTCCAGAAGCAGTGGCACATGTTAAATCAACATACAACAATACCATCGTTACCATTTCTGATAAAGATGGAAATGTAATTAGTTGGGCTTCTGCTGGAACAATTGGTTATAAAGGTTCCAAGAAGAAAACTCCATTTGCAGCTGGTATGAGTGCTGAAGCAGCAGCCAAAGCAGCATTAGATGCTGGAGTAAAAAAAGTAGAAGTATACGTAAAGGGCTTAGGAAGTGGACGTGAAAACGCCATCCGTTCATTACAAGCAGCAGGATTAGAGGTAACAAGTATCATTGATGAAACACCAATTCCACATAATGGATGTCGTCCACCAAAAAGACCAAGAAATTAATGAGGAAGGGGATTTATAAATGATTAAATTTGAAAAACCAGAATACAAAATCACAGAATATCAAGAAAGTAACCACTATGGAAAATTTGAATTAGAACCATTAGAAAGAGGATTCGGTACAACAATTGGAAATGCACTTCGTCGTGTTATGTTATCCAGTTTACCAGGATCTGCCATTACAAGTGTAAAAATTGATGGAGTTTTACATGAATTCCAGAAAATTGATGGAGTTTATGAAGATGTTACCATGATTATTTTAAACTTAAAAAACGTGGTAATTAAAAATCATTCCGAAGAAGAAAAAGTAATTCGCTTAACAGCATCTACACCAGGAGAAGTAAAAGCAGGAGACATCGAACATGATCCAGATATTGAAATCATGAATCCAGACTTAGTAATTTGTACGCTTGTTGAAGGTGGCAAAATTGACATGGAAATGACCGTAAATAACGGAAAAGGTTATGTCGATGCCAAAGAAAATCAAAGAATTATGGGTGAAAAGAAAGTTGGTGTGATTGCAATTGACTCTTTATATGCACCAATTGAAAGAGTAGCTTATGAAGTAGAAAATGCCCGAGTTGGTCATAATGAAAACTATGATAAACTAATCATGCAAGTATACACCAATGGATCCATTACTCCAGAAGAAGCAATGGCCCTATCATCTAAAATTTTAATTGAACATTTCTCCATTGTAGCTGATTTAAATTCAATCAGTGATGTATCTGGACTAATGGCTGAGAAAAAAGTAGATACCATTACCAAAACATTAGAAACACCAATTGAAGAAATTGAATTCTCAGTTCGTGCCTATAACTGTTTAAAAAGAGCAGGAATTCATACCGTACAAGACTTAATTTCTAAAAGAGAAGTTGAAGTAACAAAGATTCGCAACCTTGGAAAGAAATCATTAAAAGAAGTTCTTGATAAAGTTGCAGAAATGGGACTTAAGTTCCGCGATTAAGGAGGGTAGTTATGTATAGAAAATTAAATAGAGAAACACGTACAAGAAGAAGTATATTAGCAGGTCTTACGAAAACCGTCATCGTAAATGGTTCTGTAGTTACTACCGAAGCAAGAGCTAAAGAAGTTCGTAAGTTTGTAGAAAAATTAATTACCTACGGAAAAAGAGGAACTTTAGTTTCAAGAAGAAAAGCCCTCGCTTTCGTAAACAATGATCAAGAAGTCATCAATAAAGTCTTTAATGAACTTGCTAAAAACTATGAAAATAGAAATGGTGGATATACAAGAATTATCAAAATTAAAGAACGTGTTGGTGACGATGCGTTAGAAGTAAAACTAGAATTAGTATAAGCAAGAAACTGTTAAGAAAAAAACTTAACAGTTTTTAACATTTTAGTACCATAATATGTGATTTTTGTGTATAATAAAGTCCCTATAGGGGGATTTTTTTATGATTGCTAAAAGAAATGGAAGTGCCAAGAATGCACGCTCATGCAAAATCGTGAGACCAAACGGCAAAGACCAAATGCAATTTGCAAAAGAACAAATTATGAAAGGAAATGCTACCGGTGTCATTTCCATTCTTCTAGACCTTTTAAATACCGATTGCCGGCTTCCGGCATCACTAGAACTTGCTTATCTCTTTTTTCAAATGAAAAACTACTATTTAGCAGAACCATACATCAATATCATCTTAAATGAAGAATCAAATAAAGTGATTAAAAGCCAAGTAAGTAGAATGAAAGTGTATTTAGAAAAACTAGAACAGTTAAATCAAAAACGTGAATTCTATGGTGAATACTATGAAAGACAAATGATTACGTATAACAAGGAAGAAATGCTTGATTACGTGACAAGAGAACGGATTTCTAAAGAACAGGAATTAACAAACAGCAAAATACTATACTTATATGAAGCAGAACCTTTAATCGAAAAAGTTACACCCTATATCACATCAAGAAAAGGCTTTCATACATATGATGCCTTAGATGAATACTGGATTTTTATTCCAAATATCGGAATTTATGAAAATGACATGACTAGTGAATTAAAAATTTTAACAATTCGAGATAGCAAAGAAATCTTAGATGTCTTTCCAGTAAAAGAAGGAACTGCAAGAAAGTTAATTGTTCCAAATCCAGAAATTGAACTACCTAGAAAGGAATTTTAATATGAAAAGTTATAAACGAGAAACCTTACAATGCGTTACACTCATGCGTGGAGTAATAAAGACCATGGATGATTTAGATCAAAAAGAACAGGTTTATGTAACATCACTAAATATAATTTTAAAAATGCTTGAAGAAGCCATTACAAATGGATATACTAACCATCCCGAAGGATTATATTATGGACTTAACCAAATGTGGTTAATCTTTGAAGCAGATGAAACGAAAAAATACATCCAAATGCGAGTCCTCTTTGATATATTAAAAATCATCATGGATGGATTTGTAACATCAAATATCGATGGATTAATGCGCCGCAGTGGTTATGAACATCTATTAAAAAATCAAATCTATCCAGAAGATATCAAAAAGGAAATTAAAGAAGTCACCGAAAAAGGATATGATGACAATAGTTTGCCATGGGAAAAATATCGCGTTCTACGTGTATGTGCAGATGCTATAAAGCAATATGATATGTCTAAAGAAGAAATCAAAGAGATTCGCGAAACCCTAATCCAAGAATATTATCAGAAAAAAGGATATCCAACCCCAAATGGGTATCATAAAATTATTGCTGCTTTAGAAAAATTTGATGTACCCGATGACATCTTAGAAACAATAAAAATAGAATTACCAAAATGTATCAAAGAAGAAAAAATGCCAAAATCATTTGCAGTAATTCATAAACCCGTTTCGTTAAAATTAGGTCTAAATAATGAAGAATACCATGAAATCAAAAGAAAGGTAAAAACTTACTATGATTTAAAAAATCATCTTCCTATCAAAATGTTAGATATTAACGAAAAAATTGAGTTAGCCACATTACTAAAATGGTTAGAAGTAGATGATATGGAGATTAAACAAATCCTAAAACAAATTGAAACTCTCTATCCAAGTAGCATTACAAGTCCAAATAAAAACATCATTCAAAATGGCTTTAACATTTACACACTATGGAAAAAAATTATGGATAGTGAAGAAGATTCACAAAAAGAAGAACTTATTGACATCATTCAAGAACTACGTCATTGTAAAAACGAAGAAGAAAGAACCATCTGGAGACAAATGCTATGGGATATTCTCCTTCAAAATTATGAAATGAAAGCCAAAAAATGTGATTATGAAGTTCAAGTAGCGACAAGAAAAATGACATTAAAACAATAATTTGATATACTAATAAAAGAAAGTCGGGATACTATGAAACAGAACAAAAAGATTATTTTAACGGGAGATCGACCTACTGGAAAATTACATTTAGGTCATTATGTGGGATCTTTAAAAAATCGAGTAAGCATTCAAAATAGCAACGATTATGATGAAATGTATATCATGATTGCTGACGCCCAAGCTCTAACAGATAATGCCGATAATCCAGAAAAAATTCGAAATAGCATTTTTGAAGTAGCACTAGATTATTTATCCGTTGGGTTAGATCCTAAAAAAGTAAATATCTTTATTCAGTCTGAAGTAAGTGCTCTAACTGAGCTAACCTTTTTCTATGCCAATTTAGTTACCGTATCTCGTTTGCAAAGAAATCCAACTGTAAAAAATGAAATTAAACTTCGAAACTTTGAAGCCAATATTCCCGTAGGTTTTTTTACTTATCCAATTAGTCAAGCAGCAGATATCACCGCCTTTAAAGCAAATATTGTTCCAGTTGGAGAAGATCAACTACCAATGATTGAGCAAACAAGAGAAATTGTAAGAAGCTTTAATCGAATTTATGAGGAAGTACTTATCGAACCAGAAGCTTACTTACCAACATCCAAAGCCGCTCTTCGTCTTCCAGGAATTGATGGAAATGCCAAAATGAGTAAATCACTTGGCAATTGCATCTTCTTATCAGATTCCAAAGAAGAAGTAGAAAAAAAAGTACTAAGTATGTATACAGATCCGAATCATATTCGTATTGAAGATCCAGGAAATACCAAAGATAACCCAGTATTTACTTACTTAGAAGCGCTAGTAGAGGAACATCATTTTCAAAAATATTGGAATGAATACCATAACTTAGATGAATTAAAAGCCCACTATGAACGAGGTGGAATCGGGGATATGAAAGTAAAAAGATTTCTCTTAAACGTCATCGAAGAGACACTTGCACCCATTCGGGAAAGACGTGCTTACTATGAAGAACGCCCAGAAGAAGTAATAAAAATATTAAGAGATGGTACAGAAAAAGCCATTACCGTTGCAAATAAAACCTTAAAAGAAGTAAAAGAAGCCATGAAAATCAATTATTTTGAAGATCAAACATGGTTACAAACAGGTAAAAAATGCGAGTAATTGTAATTGGAGCTGGAGCATCGGGTCTTACTGCAGCCATTGCGTGTGCCAAAAACGGTCATGAAGTTACCATCTTAGAAAAAAATAATAAATGTGGTAAAAAATTATTAGGAACCGGAAACGGGCACTGCAATTTTTGGCATGAAAAAATTGATGAAAAAAACTATCATACCGAAAATGCTACAGAGTTAAGCACAATCATAAAAAAGGAAAAAGAAAACATTCTACCCTTTTTTGATTCTTTAAAAATCATCTATAAAAATAAAAATGGCTATTACTATCCCATGTCAAATCAAGCAATTACCATGGTAAATGCCCTATTAAATACAGCAATAAGATTAAAAGTAAAGATTCTTACCAATACCGAAGTACTTCATATTAAAAAAGAAAATACGTTTCAAGTACTTACGAACAAGCAAACTTACTCTGCAGATTGTGTGATTCTAGCCACTGGCTCAAAAGCCTCCGTAAAAAGTGCCAATGGCTATGACTTAGCAAAAGAATGCCATCATCACATTACTCCGCTTTTACCAGCCCTTACTGGACTAATCGGAAAAGATTCTTACTACAAAGAATGGGAAGGCGTAAGATGTGAAGTGCAATTATCATGGCTAGAAGATGGCAAGAAACAAAAAGAAGAATATGGAGAAATTCAGTGTACCAAAGAAGGAATTAGTGGCATCTGTGTTTTTAATGTAAGTGGTCCAATTGCTAAGGGTTTGCAAAATCACAAAGAAGAAGAACTACACATTAATTTTATTCCTTGGTTAAAAGAAGAGGATATTCAAAAATGGTTTCAAAATCAATATAGCGAAATCTCTTTACCAATTCAGGAAATTTTAGATGGCTTTTTAAACTATAAAATTACCAATATCATCTTAAAAAAACTAAATCTAGATCCAAATGCTTCCTGGAAAGAGGTCCCAATACATAAATTAATAAACTTATTAACAAATTTTCCATTTCATGTAAAAGAAATCAATTCAATGGAACACGCACAAGTATGTAGTGGTGGAATTCCATTAACAGAAATTAATCCACTAACCATGGAATCTAAAAAAGTAAAAGGCCTTTATCTAACCGGAGAACTACTAGATGTCGATGGGGATTGCGGTGGTTATAACCTAGGATTCGCTTGGATGAGTGGCTTAATTGCTGGAAATAATATCAAAAAAGAAAAATAACTTTGTACTTTGAAAATGCAGAGTTATTTTTTGCTTGATTTACACTCCAAAATAACCATTTTCCCTTAAAATAAGCCGAATGATGCATTTTTAAAATGTAAAGTGAATAAATTTCTTCATAGAAATTTTTAAAATTTATTGCAACAGAAAAGCAAATTCGCTATAATAAACGCCAAGGGTGTGAGGTTATGATAAATAGAATGAAAAAAAATAAAATCGTATTAACCATTTTATCGATATTCATCGTTTTAGGAGTTATTGTATCGATTGATTACTATGATTATTTAACAAATAAAGATCGTAAAGAATATTATAATCAAAATATTAATATGTACTTAGCAAATGCCGAAACAGATTTTGTCTATGTATCGGATATCAAATTTTATAAAGCAAATACGGGATGGGGCCAAATCCTTCGGGATACCACTTCCTCAAATACACCGATAACTTTAAAAATGGATGGTTCTTATTTTCCATTTGAAAAAGGAATTTGGGCTCATGCAACATCCACCATTGATATCGATTTAACAGAATATCAAGACTTTGCTTACTTTACGACATACTATGGAGTCAATCAAACTTCTGGAAACCGTGGAAATGGGGTCAAATTTTATATCTACACTTCCAAAGATGGAAATACATGGGATTTAAAAACTGATAGTGATCCAAAAGCCATGATGAGTAATGATCAAGCTGTATTTGCTAAAGTTGACATCCAAGGAGCAAAATACTTGCGTTTATATGCAGATGCCAATGGAGCAAATGGAAACGATCACTCCGTATGGGCAGATGCCAAATTAATAAAAGCAAGCTATAAAGAAGTAAATGCCACCAAAACACTAGAAGAATATGATGAAATTATCAAAACAAAATATCAAAATGCTCCAATTACCGGAGAATTTGAAAAAACATTACTTCAAAGAGAACTTGTAAGAAGTGTAGGTCAATATACATTAAATGCCTATGTCAAAAATAATTCCGCTCACCGAGAAACCCTTTCTTGGTTAATGGATAACGTAGATATTCTTCGCTTATACTTAGTTGGTGGAACACCAGATGGAAGCTATTTAGAATCTTTAAATGTTTTATCAGATTTATATCATGCGTATGCAAGTGACTTTAATATCACAACCAAAACCAAATATGGAACCGTTTTAGGAGATCTATATAAAAGAATGGCTATTACCTTGTCTTTAACCCATTCTACACGTGTAGCATTATGGATGGACCCAAGTCAAGAAGAAAATGGTTCAAATGCAGTAGAAAGATATAAAATCTATAAAGAAATGCACTTAGCAGATAAATTTGTTGTATCCCAAAACCAAGACCATACCGGATGGTTTGAAGCTTTAAAAGTAGAAGAAATGCGTTTCATTTTGAATAACATCATCGATGATGAAGAAATTTTATGGTTATATGATTATACCCAAAAAGAAATTGATGCCCATCCAGGAAAAGAAGAAGAATACTTACAACCTCATCACTATATGAAATACATCTGGCCGGATTATATGAAACCAGAATATCACGATGAAAAAAACAAAGAAATGTGGAGCGAAAAATATGGAAACTTCCTAGATTATGGCGTAACATTCCGACCAGGACTCGTGAAATTATGGATGAATATAGATAACGGAGCCGTTTGTGGAGGAATTTCGAAGATTGGTTCAAATATTCGTGCCGTTCATGGAACCCCATCCTCTGTAATTAGTCAACCAGGACATGCTGCATTAATTTACTATCGGAAAAATGAAAATGGAGATGGCTACTGGACCATTGATAATGATGTATCAGGTTGGTCTCTATCCGGAAAAACCGAAACCTTATCACTACGGATGCCTCTTGGTTGGGGAGATGAAGAGTACCTAACCGGTGATGATAACCTAGGAATTGTTACCTACATTCTTCTTGCTCAAGGAGCCTTAAATGATTTTGATAACTATCAAGCATCTAGAATTAATTACATGTTAGCAGATGTCTATAAAAATGATATCAATAAATTATATGAAGTTTATCGTACCTCTTTAAAAAGTGAACCACTCAATATTGATGCGTGGTATGGCTTAATTAAAACTTACCGGATGGATTCATCCAAAACCGAAAAAGATTATTATGAACTCGCTCAAGAAATCATTGCAGCATTAAAATACTACCCATACCCAATGTATCATTTACTTCGTGAAATTAATAAAAACCTTTCTTCAGTATCTTATCAATTCCAATTATCTCTAGATCAAACAAGAGCCCTCGAAGAAGCTTCCGTAGCAACAGCAAATGAAACCATTCAAGTTCAAGCAGTTACTCAGGAAGCAAAATATCTACTTGGTATTTCAAATCCAGAACTTGCAAGTTTCTCATTTGATGGAGAAAATGCCGGAAAGATCGTTTTAGCAGATCGTTTTAATGACTCAGGAATTCGCTGGGATTATAGTATTGATGGCAAACAAACGTGGAAAAAAGTATCCTTTGCACCAAATGAAGAACATGCACATTCACTTACAAAAGAAGAACTTCAAAAAATCACAGAAGAGAATGACATTTATGTTCACATTGAAGGATTAAATTACGAAGAAGAAAACCTCTATCACATTGATATTCAAAAATATGAATTACCTAGCACGTATTATGGAAACGACCAAGAAAATCGGGTAGTTGGGGTAGAATCTTATACCGAATGGCGTTTAAAAGAAACCGATCCTTGGACCTCTTATCAAAGTGCTTCGCCAGATTTAACTGGCAATAAAGAAGTTCAGGTTCGAATCGGTGCCCACGAAACCAATCTACCAAGTGAAGTCATGACATTTACTTTTACAGATGAAAAACAAATGGAAACCGAAAAATATATTCCAGTTTCTCACTTATCCATTGAAAAAGTATCCACAGAAGCAGCAGGACGCGGTAGATATGCTACCAACACCATTGATGGAAACCTTTATACCAGTTGGCATTCTGATTGGAATGGAAATGACCCAGAAAAATACATTACCATTAAATTAGATCAACCATTCTATCTATCAGCACTAGAATATTTCCCTATTCCAGAAGCAACAGGAACCAATGGTCGCATTCTAAGTGCTAAAATTGAAGTAAGTTTAGACAATGAAAATTGGCAAACCGTTGTAGAATCTACAAATTGGGAAAATGATACAAATTCAAAGAAAGTTTCTTTCGAATCAATCAAAGCGCAATACATTCGTTTAACCGGAGTTCAAACAAATCGTAGCTTTATCACAGCTGCCATGATTAACTTATATCATGATGGCACGAAAGACTTATCACCAATCGCAGGAATCTCTTATAGTACTACTGGAAAAACCAACCAAGATGTTGTTGCCAGACTGGTAAATGAAAGTTCACATATTACCATTACCAATAATGATGGAAAAAATGAATACACTTTTAAAGAAAATGGTACTTTCACTTTTGAATTTACAGATGACTTCGGACACACAGGAAGTACAACTGCAACCGTTAGTTGGATTGATAAAACGGCTCCAAAAGCAACCGTAACTTTTAATACGGAAAAGAAAACAAATCAAGAAGTAATTGCAAAAGTTTCTTTTGATGAACGAGTAAAATTACTAAATGGAAATGTAATGTTAGAAGCAAACGAAGATGGTTCACACACATTAACGTTTGAAGATAATGATCAAATTGAACTAACTTATCAAGACGAAGTTGGAAACATTGGTAAAACAAATATTAAAGTGGACTGGATTGATAAAATTGCTCCAACAGCACAATTTATCTATAGTAATTCAACCAAAACTGAAGATCCGGTAACCGTTACCTTAATTCCAAGCGAAACCGTAAAAGTATTAAATAACAACGGAAAAACAACATACACATTTAATGAAAATGGAACCTTTACTTTTGAATTTCAGGATGATGCTGGAAACATTGGTACTGCTACGGTAGATGTTACATGGATTACGAAAAAGACCGAAACACCAGAAGAAAAACCAGGTTCATCAGATACACCATCAAATCCAAGTAATCCAGATGAGCCACAACAAGAACCAACAACTCCGGATGAACCACAAAATCCAAGTATTTCTGATACACCAAATACACCAAATGAACCAGACACTTCACAAAATCAAGAAACACCAAGTCAAAGTACCAATGGAAATACTTCAAATAATGTAACTTCTGGTGGTTCTACCAATCAAAGTTCAACCAATCGTCCAACAACAACGAATCCAAGCACAAACACAAATACAGAAGAGCAAAAAGGAAATCAAACAACGAGTGAAGAACAAAAACCAAGCACCAGTGAGAAAATGCCATCTGCTAGTAAACCAGTTACAAGCAATAAAGAAACAACTACCAAAGAAGAGCAGAAGGAAAATAAAACAGTTGATTATCGAATCATCATTGCCATTGTAGCAGGTGGAATTATTGCTGTAAGTATTGGGATTATTGCTATCAGAAAAAATAAAAAAAGATAAAACCAAAAAAGTAGATCAACTCAAATGATTTACTTTTTTTATGTATAAAATAGTTAAAATGGCCATTAAATGTGAAAAAATCACATAAAAACTTGAAAATATGCAAAAAAAGTGTATAATAGTCTTCTCACATGAGAAAAATTATAATATAATGAAAGTATAATAGGAGGAAGAGAAATGTTAATAGGGTTTAAGGTAAAAAATTTTAAATCGTTTAAAGATTTACAGCATTTTTCTTTATTAGCTGGTAAAGTTAGAAGTAATGATAATCATATTGTAGAAATCGGAAAACACAAAATATTAAAATTCTCTGGAATGTTTGGAGCTAATGGATCTGGAAAATCAAATTTGATTCAGGCATTAGGTATGGCACAAATTATTATAAGTAAAGGCGTTGGAACTTTAATAAATAATTTATACTATAGAGGTTCAGAAGTTTTAAATAATGAAGATTCATATTTTGAATATGAAATTGCTTTGAACGATAAATTATATTCATATGGATTTGAAATTAATATTTCAAAAAGAGAGATTATGTCGGAATGGCTTATTGATATGACTAAAAAAACAGAAAAAGTCATTTTTGAGCGAGACTTAAAAAGAAATCTAAGCAATACCGATTATAAAAAAACGAATAGTATATTTTCAAATTGTCTTATAGAGATGAAAAACAACCGATCAGAATTATTTTTAAAAGAAATAATGAGAAGAATTTCCATATCTAAAAATGAAGATAAATTTTTTGATGACATTGTCAGTGTGTACAAATTTTTAATGTTTGATATGATTATTGTTAAACCACAAACTCATAAATTATTTGATATTGATTATTATAAAAGAAAAGATAAAATACTTGAAATACTAGAAGCATTGGATATTAATATAATGGATATTGAAAACGAAAAAACCGATATAAAAAATATTCAAGCAAAATTGCCAGATAATGTCTATATGGATTTAAAGCGTGATATCGATTTAATGACATCAAGATTTAATAAAATTAGTTGTACGTTAAGAATTGAAAATGATATATATACAATAAAAAAACGACCAGACGGAGAATATGATGTAAACACATTAAAATTTAAACATAAAAATAGTGCCAGCTCTTTTGGAACATTTGAAGAATCTGATGGAACAATTAGAATACTTGAATTGATAGATATTTTACTTTCAAAAAATAAATTGTTTTTAATTGATGAATTAGATAGTAGCTTACATCCAATTTTAGTTGATGGATTGTTAAAAATATTCTTAAAAGCCAATACTAGTAACCAATTAATTATTACAACACATGAGTTAAAAACCTTAGATTTCGATTTAGTAAGAAGAGATGAAATTTGGTTTGCTGAAAAATCTCAAAATGGAGATTCAAAAATATATTCATTAGAAGAATTTAAAGATGTTGCGAGATTTGATAGAAAGATTGATAAAGCATACATGGAAGGTAGATTTGGCGCTATAGCCAGTATAAATACAAATTATGAGAATTAAAGAACCTTTTGCACAAGAAAGATTATCAGAAGAGAAAAATTATAGAGCAAAGTACTTTATTGCTTCTGAAGGTCAAACTACAGAACCTAGATACTTTGAAAAATTAAATCAATCAATTATATCAGAAAATGTAACAATTATTAATTTATTAAGAGACTATGCAAATTTAGGAAATAGTAATCCAACATATTTGATAAAATTGCTCCAAGAATTTTTAAATAATAGAGGTTCAGAAGTTTCCGTTGCAGAGTTAAAAAATAAAATTGCAAATTGGGATCATGAAAATCCTGGAAAAATAGATTTAAATGTAATAAATGACGAGTTGAATAAAATATATAAATCAAATAATTATAAAATACCTTACGAGGATTTAGAAAACTTATTTATGCAGTTATTTAAAAGCGATATCTATAAAGATTTAGCATCAAATTTTTCTTTATATTTTGTTGCACAAGATGTTACTTATTCACCAACTACAGATTCGTTAAATATGGTAATAGATCGAGACAAAGATAGTATTACAGAGGAACAATATGATGAAGTAATAAAATTTTGTAATGAGAACCAAGTTAATTTATATGTTAGTAATCCTAATTTTGAATTTTGGTTATTACTACATTTTAAAGAAATTGAGCATGAAGATAATCAAAAACTGTTAGAAAATCCAAAAGTTAATAGTTCACGAAGATATCTTGAAAAAAGATTACATGATATTTGCAAATATACAAAGACAAGATTTTTATTTGAGCCATTCGAAAAAAATGTACATGAAGCCATATTAAGAGAAAAAAACTATGAAGAGGACATTTATAGATTAAAAAACAATTTAGGAACAAATATAGGAAAACTTGTTGAAAAAATAATAAAAACAGAAAATAAAGAGTAGCACAAAAAAGGCTCTAGATAATTCAGTGGGGAGATAAAAAATCCCGTATAGAAAATCTAGTGGGGAGTTTTAATAAGAAATCTAC
>CANQXM010000007.1 GCA_947627835.1 uncultured Bacilli bacterium
CCATATAAGCTCCGTTTGCTACTTTTTGTGCGGTTCCGGTTTTCCCTCCTACTCGGTAATTCTCAATATAAGCATTTCTTCCTGAACCATGAGCAACTACACTTTCCAAAGCATAACGAACCAACTTAGAAGTATCTTCGTGAATCACTTCTCGAACAAAATAAGGTTCATTCATTTGAATAACGGCATTGGTTTCTGGTTCTAACATACTTTTTACCAAAAAAGGCCGGTATAATTTTCCCCCATTAATGGCTGCCGATACGGCTGCTACTTGTTGAATTGGTGTTACCGATATTCCTTGACCGAAACTCGTGGTTGCAAGTTCAACCGGTCCCATTTGACTGGTTTTAAATAAAATTCCATTACTTTCTCCATTCAAATCAATTCCCGTTTTACTCCCAAAACCAAAAGAACGAATATACTTCATCAAAGTATCAGTGCCGAGCTTTTGGCCCATTACCACAAACCCCGGGTTGCATGGATGAAATACAGCAACATTTCAAGATAGAAGAATTTCTTACACATGCAAGACTTTTCGTTTTATTCATATCTAAATCGATTAGAGTATTCGGTGTATGAAAAGCATAAAATACTTTTAATTTTATATGTTTTCTATCCCCATTTACTTTTTCAACTTCTACTTTCTCAACTAATAAATGAATTAAATATGCTAAGTTTTCTTGAATATCTAATTTAGTATTTAAACATTCCTCAATCGTTTCTAATTTCTTTTTTAGTTTTTCTTCTTCTAAATCACCATATGAATAACCATCAAGTTGTTTTTGCAAGTTATATAACATAGCATTAAATTTATCATTTCTTTTTTTAAATTCAAAATCATCAATCATACCCTTAATACTTAAATCCAATAGCTTATCTTTTTGTTTTTCAATATTTGCTACTTTACTATGAATATCTTCAATATTAAAATCTCGATGATAGGTCTCGATTATATTTCTATATTCATTTAAAACGAATGATATAGATTGCTTTTTATTCTTTATAAAATGACTAAATAAATCAATAAAAATTTTATCTAAATATTTTTCTTTTATGTTGGGAGATGAGCATTTAGACATTCCATCAATTTTATAAGTTCTACAAACCCATACTGGATTATTAGAACGATTAGATCCCCCATTTCTAATAAATACCGCACCACAATCTTTGCAATACAACTTACACGAATATTTATATTTCTTCATATGTTCTGAAGTATTTAAAATATGTCTAGAAATTCTTTTCTTTCGCTCTTCATACAACAAATTAGCTTTATCCCATAACTCTTCAGAAACCAAAGCAGGGATACGATCATCTTTATATATAATCTGTCTTTCTTTGGGAACTTTCTTTTTCTTATGAGTCTTATAATCTAAAACTTCAGTAAGTCTTGCCGTATAGTAGCCTTTATATCTAGGATTTGTTAAAAATTTTGCTAAAGTTGTTTCAGAATAAGGCTGCCCTTTTGAATTAAGATAACCAAGTTTCGCTAGTTCTTCACCGATTTTCTTAAGTCCAATATTTCCACTTGCATAAGCAGTAAATAAATATTCAATAATGGGCGCTTCCTTTGAATTGATTTCATATCTTCCATTTTTTTTAAAATAACCCGTTAAATTTCCTCCAATTAATTTTCCGTCTTTGATCATTCGATGAATTCCAAATTTAACTCTTTCCGATAATTTTCTAACTTCATCTTGAGCTAAACTAGACATAATGGTTAATCGAAACTCAGCATCTTCCTGAATGGTATTTAAATTATCGGATAAAAAATAAACAATAACACCCTTTTTAAGCAAATACTCAGTATATTTAATGCTATCTACGGTATTTCTTGAAAATCTAGATATCTCTTTAGTAAGTATCAAATCTAATTCACCTAATGTAGCATCTTCAATCATTTTTAAAAAAGAATCTCTCTTGTTTACTTGTGTGCCAGATATTCCCTCATCAATGTATCCACGAACAAAAAGCCAATTCTGATTTTCACGAATCATTTCTTCAAAGTAATTTTGTTGATTTTCAAGAGAATTTAATTGATCATCTTTATCCGTAGAAACGCGCGCATAATAACAAACTCTTAAAGGTAAATCATAAATGGACTTTCCTGCTTTTAACATTTCTCGAATCTTTTGAATATCCATAATACCATATTCCTTTCTATGTTCCTAACATTCAAAGCAACTTAAATTGCTTGAATGTTATCTCCTTTGCTCGTGTTGATTAAATTATTAGAATATTCATTTTTGATTTTGGTAAGTCTTGATAAAATAGATTGTTCCATGATTTTAAAAGTTTTTAAATCGATAGCTTGCTCATCATACAATTCTTTATTTACAATTAATCGAAATTCTAACCATTTATATTCAAAAGGAAAATGCTTTGTACTAAACGTAACTTCTATATCGTTAGTTTCATACATTAAAGAAATCCTCCATGTTCTTTAAATTTTATGAAAACAAATAAAAAAAAGAACAATAAGTCAAAACTAGACATAATCATTCTTTCCTTTTAATAAAAGATTGTTACGGTATGATGAACATTACTTTTTTTGTTCTTATTTTTCTTACCCATTAACCATATCAAATTGTCTAATTGAACAGAATTGATGGATATGCCTTTCTTATGGAACTCTTCTTTAATACATTCAATAACATATAACATATTAGCGCGAATTTCGATTTCCATCTCGCTACCTGCCAATATTTCTTTTTCGTTATCTACTAAATCTTGTAATTCACTTGAATATTCAAGAATGCCATAATCTCTAAACGTCCTAGGAATACCATAATCCGCACAGCCGCTTAAATGATTTACATTACTTAAATTTTTTTGAATCGTTTTAGATACATAAAACAAGTCGTTAACTAACAAAGTTGCTCTTTTATTGAAATGAATTGTCTTACCTTTATAATCACTTTTATCATCAAAACTCTTAAAATGATCGGTGATATATTTTAACAATTCAAGATCAGATTTTATACTATAGATTTCTTGATAAAAATCTTTTTGATTATAAATAAATGAAACAACTTCTCTAAAATTATGATACCGTTCTTCAAATAATGAAATTGCTCCCTCTTTAGGTTTAAAAAGATTATATAACTCTTCCTTCGTTAGCTGATATAAGTAATCAATATTCAAAAAATAAGGATTTTGTTCTATTTCTTTAATAATCGCATAAAACAAAGCATTCGATCCACTTAATTCATCACCATGATATTCGATTTTCCATTTAGGTTTTTGCCAAAAGCAAAAATTCATAGATTCTATAATAAATACAAGTAAAATCCATTCTTTTTCTGTAAGATTCAATTTGATTTCCGTTGACCAATGCTCATACTTAGGCAATTCCGCTTCATTTACAAAATCAATAATTCTATCTAAATTGACTTTTACATATTGGCTGTGATCGAATACATACTTAAATTCATCCATAAAAACTCCTCTTTTTAACTTTTATTTTTGATTGCATAATTTCACATATTCTATCAGCGGTGTCATCAATATTGTTATGATTATCAATTGTATATATTATATCACTTTCCATTAATCGTAAGAAAGAGAATAAAAAAAGAACATGAAGTCCCAACGAAACATCAATGTTCTTACATGGTTACAACAAAGCACATGATAAAAATTATAGAAAACCCTTTAATTTTTCACTAATTATGCAATTCTTTTAGCAACAATAACCATTCTTCCATTATCCGTGGAATACTCACAGGTAATCAAAGTAATGAGTTGCTCTCCAAAATGAGCCTCCACTCCAGTAGAATAAATTTCTTCATTTTTACAATTTTTTATATAATCATTATACTTTTCTTCACTGCTTAAATCATAACAATAATAATATCGAAAAACATTAGATTCATCTTGATAAAATACTCTTGATCGAAAAACGGTTACAATCTCATATTTTCTTGCTTCATGATCCGTATAAATTTCAATGATTTTATGATTTTCATAATATTCTTTACTAGCATAATTTAATAAGTTTTGAAACATTTCCTTATCTTTCATACTATGTCCATAAATAATGACATTGGAATAAACATCATTGAAATCAGAATTTTTATCAATAAATATGGATCCATAATTACTATATTCTTTTTTATAATTTCGATTTAAATAATAATCATTATCATTTCCTTGTAATAATGGATAGTTAATATTCGTATCGTTAATCTTAATCCACCCTTTTACATCCGAATTTTCTATTTGTAATTTTTTTACAACATCATAAATTTTTTCATTAATATTATCAACTTCATCTTCATTTGTTTCATCATTTACAATATTCGGAATGATTTGCTGAAAATCATTATTTATTTTCCGATCTCTAAAATTTAGATAATGAAAATAAAATACCCAACAACCTAATATTCCGATTACGATACATAAAATAACGATTACAAACTTTTTTGGTTTCATCTTTTTTAATTTCATACATAACGAATCCTTTTAATGTAAAATAAAAGAGGTATAATTAAATCCTCTTTCTATTTTTAACAGTGATTCCTAAAAGACCTACAGTAACAATTAGTAAAGCATTTACTACTGTGATAATATGATTATCACCAGTTTTAGGAACATCATCTAAAACTCTACCAGAATCCTGAGTTTCTTTAACTGCAACCAAGAACGGAGAAAGTTCATCAACATGAATTTGGATTGTTCCATTAGTAATTTTTTGTTCTACCTCTTGATAAGTTCCATCTTTCTTCAAATGAATGATAATGGCTTGTTTATTATTATTTTCTTCTCCAATATCAAAAATAATGTCGATTCCATTTTTGATTTCTCCACTTACTAATTTAAATTCATAAGCATTAAGAATGGTATTATACCCTTTTTCCTTAGCAACTTCAGCGATATTTAAATAATTTTCATTATCACTAAGAAGCTTTTCTCCTGCCACAACAACATTGGAATCATTGAAAGTATCTACGGTAACATCATCGATTAATTCATTTACATAAGATGTAGTATCTTCATTACCATAAATATGAATATGAAAATTCTTAGCAGCATATAAAATATCATCTTTTATGAAATATAAGGTACTTCTATTATAGTATTCATTGATTTCCCCGCTACCTTTATGAACACTAATAATAATCTTAACTCCTAAGTCATTAGCCATTTTATTAGCTCGACCTTCAATAGATAAATTATAACGCATTTGAGCATCATTGATATTAAAAGTAGATGTGGTATCTTCTAAAGCCACGTTAGCTAAATAATCTTCGATTTCTTTAGCTATTTTTGAATCATAATCTTTAGTATTACTATAAGTAACTTTGATATATTTACTACCATTTAAACCATTAAGATAAGCACTAACATAAATGTTATGAATATCATCAAAATCTCCACCAATAGAAGTATTTAAACTAACACCAGTTAAATCAAATGCTTTATCTTCTAAAATCTTTTTTACTTGTTCATATATCACTTGTTCGCCAGAATAAGATACTGCACTACCTTCTACGCCAAAAAATTCGGATTCTTTAATATTTACTTCAATTTCATCAGGAATACTATTCATCATTCCATCTAATTTTTGTTGATCATCTGCCAAATCAACAAATTTCATATGATACCGATCGGCAAATCCTTTTGGTGACAACATAACGTTATTAGCACCATCTTCAACTTCATCATAAGCATAACCATAAACCGTTACATTTTTAGATAAATATTCTTGAGTTTCCGTAGATAATTCTTCGAAATTCAATCTCGTAATCCAAGGTACTGCATTGGTATCATTATTAAATTTACTCGCAAAATGAATTTCTTTTAAATTAGTAAATTTTTCAAATAATGGTAACTCAAAAACACCACCTTTTACTCCATTAATTTCTTCAGGAATAGTTATACTAGTTGCACTATAATCAGCGAATTCACTGATAGCATAAGTTGTCCCATTCCCATCATAAATCCAACCTTCCTCGGTTGTTCCTGAAATTCCAACTGTAGTTGCAAAAACTTGTGTACTTCCCATTAGAAATACGGCTGTCAAAACAAAGACGCTTAACCATTTTTTTAACATACATTTCCTCTTTCCTATCTCAAGTAAAATTATAACACAAGAGATCCCATAAAAGTCAAGTATGATGAATTTAAAAATTTTGAAATTGAAAAATTGTTCCTATATCCATCCCAAGATTGCAAGAATTTTCTACTACATTTAAAAATGTCTGCTCTCCATGTCCGCCATTTTTCCAACAATGAATGACGGCATTTTCTACACCAATAGACCCTCCATCATAGTAGTGATCTTCAAATAAATTAATGGTTTTCTCTTCCAAAGAAGCAGCAAGCGTCATAATTTTGAAAGTAACCGCCGAAAACGAAACACAAAAAAATAACTGATAAAATAACTAACTGAAAGATACATTGATTTTAAAATGATTTCTTTGAAAATCGGATCTTCCGAAATCCAATGTTTCCACTTCTCTACTAAACATGAATAAAGAACAATCATCATGATGAATATGACGAACTCCCGTTTTAACAGGAAGTGGTTTGCCAAAAAGATTTAAATATATGTTTAATAAAAGCTTATGACGATTATTTTCTTCCTTATATACAATAATTTCTTCTAAAAATTTATCTACAAATTCAGAAACATTATTTTGATAATCAACTTGTTTTTTAATAGCATCTAAAAGAACTTTGATATTTCCAAAGTGATCCGTCATGAATTTCTTTTCTTGTTCCATTTTGCTGACTCTACTATATAAAGAAGTGATTTCTTCATTGTATTGATGATTTCTTTCTTTAAACTCAAGATTACTAATACTTCCATCCATATTCAATTCTAATAACTTTTCTTTTTTGGCTTGAATATTTTTAATTTCATTTTCTATGCTAGATATTTCATATTGATAACGATGACCGACCTTTAAATTCGAATAATAACCTAACATTTCTTGGATAATTGCATCCGGATTAGGAAATACTTCTCTCATAATAATCGTAAAAATATGATTTAAATCCATTTCTGCAATAATGGGACTTTCACATGCATCAATCCGATATTTAACATAGTTGCCACAAGCCCATCGCGTTTTAGTTTGTTTCTGTTTATTTGCCATTCTTTGATAAGAAACCAAATGATCGCCACAAAAGATTTTAGCAGTATAGCAATATTTTCTTTCAGACCTTTTCGCATTCCCATTACTTGATTTCATTAAAACACTTCTACAATTTAGCACTTCATTTGCGCGATTCCATAATTCTTCACTAACAATCGCAGGGATTTGATCATCTTTATATATGATTTGATTTTCTTTAGCAATAGAAACTCTTTTCTTAGTTCGATAATCAATCGTTTCCGTAGTATGACCGCGATAAAAACCTTTGTATTTTGGATTTTGTATAATCCGCTTTAAAGTATCTTTATCATAAATATTTCCTTTATAATTATGGATTCCTTGTCGATGTAATTCCATGGCTAATTTATAAAAACCATATTTCCCAGATGCATATAATTCAAATATTTTTTTTACTTTCCTAGCTTCTTCTTCCACGATAACCAATTTTGCATCTTCTTTTTTATAACCAGTAATCGTACTAGATCCTAAGACTCTACCTTTTTTAATAGCTTCTTTATGTCCCCATTTAACACGAGAAGAAAGCCTTTTAACCTCTTCTTGGGCAACACTTCCCATCATATTAAGTATGAATTCAGAATTGGGATCATAAGTATTTATTCCATTAGATTGAAAATAGACCCCCACATCATGAGAAAGTAATTCCTGAGTATATTTAATACTATCTGATAAATTTCTAGAAAACCGTGAAACTTCTTTGGTAACAATCAAATCAAAATAACCAGACTTAGCATCATCGATCATTTGTAAAAATTTTTTCCTTTTTTTGACAGAACTACCGCTAATCCCTTCATCAATATATCCAGGAACATAAGTCCAACTTTGATTCGATTTTATAAAATTTTCAAAAAAAGATATTTGATTATCTAGTGAATTTAATTGCTCATCACTAAAAGTAGAAACCCGTGCATAAAAAGTAACTCGTAAAGGAAGATCCGTAATATTTTTACCTTTTAAAATTTCTTCTCGGACTTGATAAAACTTCATGATCTACCTCTCAACTCTTTTTCTTTACGACAACCATTTATTTTTTCATAAATAATTTTACAAACTTCAGCATATTGTTGTTCAGTAATTACCCCTTGATTATATAATTTTTGATTGATGATAAATTCATATTCTAGTATCGCTATTTTTGGAGTTTCCATAAAAAAACACCTCTAACTAATAGAAGTGTATGAAGAAATGAAATGCAAATGAACAAGAATATAAACTTAGACAATTTTTTTAAATGATTTTAGTAAATAAAAAATGAACACATTTTACTTTTAATTATTCTAATATACTTTGAATATCCATCTTTTGATATAAAACCCGAACTATAAGAATTAAATTTTCTTGATTATGGATAGTATAAAAGATAAGAAAATTTTTAACACGATAACTTCGATATTCATTTTTCAAAATACCATTTGGTTGATAAACGGAACAACTGTAAGGAAACTCTAAAATATGATCAAAACTACTCATAAATAAATCCCGAAGTTTTTTTGCAGCCATATCATTTTTTAAATGGTTAGAAATGTAATAAATAATATCATCAATATCTTTTTTAGAAATAGGTAAAAATTCAATTCGATACATCACTCACCTAATAATATGATTCATACTTTCCAAAATTTCTTCTTTCGAATATCTTTGAGAAGTATGATTCATTTCAAATTCAGCTTCCTTTAATTTTTCGTAAATCGTGTCATCAAAAGTATTAGTTTTCACTTCAAAAGGCAATTTTTGTTCTCTTAAAACCGCTTTTATAAACATATTAACAGCAGTAGATACATTCATCCCAACACGATTACAAAATTGTTCAAAAAGTTTTTTATCATTGGCATCTACTCGAACATTCAAATTTAAAGATTCCATTATATCCCTCATTTCTATCTTGATTGTATAGTTTTTGCATGCGTTTGTCAATATCTTGTTTTATTATAGCAATACATAGTATTAATATTATTTTAAATACTTACGATTTCATAACATAATTATTCTTCATCACAGTTATACAAGCATATTTACAACCAAAATGTATATAATGAATTAGGTATCGGTTTGGGGTGGAACAATATTAAACGTAGATCCCGGTTCATAAGTCATCCAAATAGGTAAATTTTGATTAATCACTTCCGTGGTCGCATCCTGATAATGATTCGAATCAAAAGAAGGACGACTCGCCATCGCAAGAATTTCTCCAGTTTTCGGATTCATTGCTAAAATAAGAGCATGTTCAGGAGTATACTTACTCATGATATTATCAAGTTCTCGTTCCGCGGTAAGTTGTAAATCCAAATCGATCGTCAGTTGCAAATCAATTCCATTTTGCGGTTCTTCATAAACTTCTGCCAGTTCCAAACGATTTCCCTTTCCATCTGAAAAATACTTAATTGCACCATCTTCCCCGGTTAAATAAGAATCATAATAAAGTTCTAATCCCGAAAGTCCTTGATTATCAATTCCCACATACCCCAAAACATGACTAAGAACATGATCATAAGGATAATAGCGTTTACTTTCCTTAACCAAATACACCCCGTCCAGATGAAGCTCATCAATTTGTTCTGCTACCTCATAAGAAAGTTGCCTTCCCTCTGGATGCACCCGTTCAATACTCGTTTTCTTAGATACATGCCGAAGCATTTCTTCATAATCACTATGCAAAATAGTTGCTAACTTTTCGGCCACCATTTCCTTATCTTGAATTTGATTTGGAATGACAACCAAAGAAGTCGTAGTAATATTATCTGCTAAAACCTTTCCGTTTCGATCAAGAATTCGCCCACGATCCGCCGTAATCGGTAGCTCTCTACTCCACAAAGAAGAAGCAAGTTTAGAAAGTTGATCATACTGAAAAACTTGAATATAAAATACCCGAATGACAATCAAAAGAAGCATAAGTAAAATCATCAAAAAAACAAAGCGCATCCGCGTATGAACATCATAAAAAAACATAGTATCTCTCCTACTTTATTGTATAAAGAAATACTACGTTTTAGAACCAAACTACTTATTTAAAATCGCATCAATTGGTTTCATTTTCGCAGTTTTATAAATTGGTAGAATACTTGCGATAAACGTAACAAGGAAAACCAAAATATAAATGACAACAAACTGACGAACTCCTACGAGAAATGGTGTAGACAAAATATGCATCTCACGCATTAAGAAAATATTGACATAATGGGAAACAAGAACAAGCAGAATACTTGCAAGGGTTCCTGAAATCACGGAAATACTAGTAGCTTCCCACAAAAAGATTTTCATAACATCAACACTGCGTGCACCTAAAGCTCGTAACACACCAATTTCTTTCTTGCGATAAGCAATGCTCGTAAACATAAAATTACTAATTAATAAGATGGCAAAGCAAAGGAAAACTAAACTGACATAAAAAGCAATGTCTTTTAAACCATCAAACATTTCTTTTTCAAAAAACAATTGAGCGCTATAAGTAGAACTAGCAAAAAGGGTTGAATCATAAGGATAAAGATCACTAATCTTTTTAAATTCTTGATGAGTCCGCATTGGCAGTAAAATACTACTAAGTTCAAATTCTCGCTGACTATACTCTAAAAATTGAGAAGCAGAATAATAATTATTCGTATAAGAAATACATTCACTTTGAGAAGAACAAACCATATCATCTGCCACAACACCAATAATTTTTAAATCCCCAACATGACCTTTATAATCTTCGCTGTAAACATCATAATAAAAATGTAAATCCACTGGCTTTCCAATAATATTAGCTGTTGAAACATAATTTGCCAAAAAGCGTTTCCGAAGTTCTTGATAATCACCCATATGATTTTGAATATAAGTATTTTCATCTTCAAAGTAAGTATAATCAGCAATACTACGAATATTTACAAGAACTTCGCCCGGATTCAAATGATCGGTTTTCTTCCACGTCGTTCCATCAAAATACTCTACTGAATGATCAAGAAGTGCATGAGAAACATAAGCCTCATTCTTCGTTTGATCAATCATCATCACAATATCTAAATTCGAAATGAAAGAACGATTTGCAGAATCAGTAGATGAAACAAATTTTGGATGAACATAAATCTTTCCTAACACATTCTTATAATAAGCATCTTCATGTTTTTCACTCTCATAATCATAAACAAGAATTCCCACAATTTTAAATTCTTTATCTCCCATGACAAAAGTATAAGAAGTATTTAAGATATCCTCATAACTTTTTGGTTCAAACAAATAAGATTGTTTAAATTCAGTATCAATGACTTTTTCTTTTACGGTAACGCCAGATTGAATCATCAAATTTGCAAGATAATTGGTAATGACGACTTCATGATCATCTTGTGCATTTCGACCAATTAACTCTTCTTGAAAAACTTTGGAAACATCATCCAAAACGACAATATCCATACCTTGATCCCCAGAAATGGAATAAGAATCCGGTCTTGGAATGCCAAAAGCATCATAAAAATCACAAGCATCATCATAGCAAGAATCTTGATAAAAGCGATACACTTCATATCCTTCATATCCAGCATTTTTTAAAGTATCCACCTGTTCTTGTTTTAAAAGATCGGGCGTAAATTCTTTATAACCTTCCGAATCAACAAAAACATGTTGCGCTTTCACTTGCATAAATTCTTCTTTGTGTTCGGTTAGATACTTCGCCTGCGCCGTAGAATAATCAAAATGAGATAACGTATCCGAAGCACTAAAGAAACCCAAGGTAAAAATCATTAAAAGGATGGTAAAGAAAAGTCGTACTTTTTTATGTTTTAAACTACCAAACCCCAATTGAAAACTATCTTTAAATGGAAGACGAGAGGAAATCTTTTGATAAGTTCCATCTAAATTCATACGATGCACTTCTTTAGAATCACGAAGAATGGTTCCATCTTTAATCTCAATAATTCGATCGGCATACATTTTAGCAGACTCTTCATCATGAGAAATCACCACAACTAATTTTTCTTTGGAAATTTCTTTTAACAAGTCCATTACTTGATGACTGGTCTTACTATCCAAATTTCCAGTTGGTTCATCTGCTAAAATAATCTTTGGATTTTTAATCAGTGCCCTAGCAATTGCTACCCGCTGTTTTTCTCCACCAGATAATTCATTCGTTTTCCGAAGTTTTAAATCAAGCAACCCTAGTTTTTCTAAAAGTGCATCAATTTCTTTCATATTCGGCTTTTTTTGTTGTAATTGCAATGCCAAAAGCACATTTTCATAAACATCATAATCTTCTAAAATATTAAACTCTTGAAAAATAAACCCAACATACGTATTGCGATAAGAATCATAATCACTACTTTTAAAATTCGCAGTACTCTTTCCCAAAACAATCATTTCACCTTGATCACATCGATCAAGACCACCAAGAATATTCAATAAAGTTGACTTTCCACTTCCACTCTTACCTAAAATAAAAGTCATTCCCTTATTGTCTAATTTTAAAGAGATATGATCAAGGGCCTTGGTTGATTTTCCCTTTTTCGACTGATACATCTTGCAAACATCAATTAATTGAATCATAAGCCCACTTCCTAACACTATCTATAATGTATCAAACAAAAAGAAAAAAGAAAACAATTAATTGATTATTTCCTTTATTCTTGCTACAGCTTCCTGTACCGAATCCATATTGGGTTCCATAACATAATCCGTTAAATTCGTCATATGAACATAATTTCTAGAATCACTACCATTCATAGATTGCGATTCAATATTCCACTCTGCCCCATCAATCGTATATTTAATAACATTCGTGATGACATCTCTTGGAATATTCGTTTGATATAAATCACTTAAAGACTCTAAAACATTATTATAATTCGTAATAGTTTTAAAACTTCCAAATTCCTTAAGAATCGCCATAATAATTTGTTGACAATTCTTTTGCCGTTGGCGATCCCCATCTGGGAATGCTTTTCTTTCACGAGCAACCGTCAAAGCTTCAATTCCATTAAATCGTTGACATCCTTTTTGTACATGCAACTTATTTCCTTTCGAATCATCATAACTTCCCAAAATAAGAGCATGTGTGGTTGTATAACTCGTATCAGAACAATACGTAATACCTCCCAGTTCATCGACAATTCCAACCAAACTATTGGTATTAATCTTAACAAAATAATCAAGAGAAATCCCTAAAAATTCTTCAAGGCTCTTTCGGTTGGTTTCCACTCCCCGCGCTCCCATATAACTAAGGGTATCCTTGCTACCATTATATCCAGAAACGGGAATATAGAAATCTCTTGGTAAAGATGTCATCAATATTTTCTTGGTATTTAAATTCACACTGACAATCATATTAAAGTCCATATAACTTTCTGTAAAGTCATTTCCACCGATATAAACATTAAACTTCCGGTCATTTCCAGAATTGCCACCTTCGATTTCCGTATAAATGGTATATTCATCAAGCACTTTATATTGTTCTTTTGAAAAAGTCGAACTAACTTGAAAAACTAAATCAAAATTGGTTTTCTCAACAAGCATGGTCTCTAGACTTCCACTCAAAACACTTTCAAACATCGTAATGACATCATCAAAAGCTTGATATTCCATCTCTTGTTCCATCTTTTTATTCAACTGTTCCATTGCTTTCGTAATTTCATTCGATCCTTTATAGTATGCAATCGCTCCCTGAATATCAAAAACTTCTTTTTTAGAACTTTCTGAAGCAGTAATTAAATAATAAGTCGTATTATATCCAAATTTTTGATTGCGAAAAGATTGATTTAAAAAGGCATCGGTATGATATAAATAATAAGAACCAACCGAAGAAATACAAGAAAAAACACAAACAAAAACAAAAGCAATCCATTTTAAGACTTTTTTAAATTTAAAAATTGCAAAAACAGCAAATAAATCAAGTCCAAATAAAATAATAGAAATCAGTAGATAATAATGAGTGGGTAAAACATCCAAACGATATAAAAAGAAAAGAAAAAATAAAACAAGAGCAACACTAAAAATGCCAACAACCTTAAGAAAAGCAAGGAGATTTGCATTCATTTTCTTTTTTCTTTTTGTCATATTCTCACAACCTTATATCATTTAGTCTTTATAAAATATATCAAAAAATAACCCAAAAGGCAACCTTTAGAATATTGAGTTTTGCTCCTCTTCCTTTTTACTACACCAGGAACTAACCATACAAGAACAAAAAAGGAGAAGAACTAAAAATCCCAAAAGAATCCCTAGCAAAATAAGCATAACACTCACCTCTTTAAGTTTCCTATTATAAAAATATTCCAAAGAGGTGCAAGAAATTCTCATCGACAAATTTTGCGCTTTTTAAACTTCTGAATACCCAAAACCACAAGAAGACTGAAACTTGCAGCCAAAGTATCCAAGAAAACATCAAAGAAATTGCCACTACGTCCCATCATAAAAAATTGGTGAAATTCATCACTACAAGCATAAAGAAAACAGAAAAGCCATGAAAAAGAATAAGGCTTTGATAAACTTTCCTCTCCTGCTTCAAAAGAAAGAATTCCCAAAACAAAATAAAGAAAAAAATGAGCAAGTTTGCGAATCATCCATTCCCATCCATGCAAAAAAGGAAAAATAGAAAGCAGAAAAGCAAAAAAACGGGAAGAAGTCTCGGAACTTTCTACTCCATTTTGATGAGAAAAAAGAAAAATAAGAATCATCCAAAAGAAAAGCAAACTCCATTTTAAAAACTTACGATATTTCATACCATTCACCAAAAAAAGAGCCGAAACTCTTAATTTTCAATATAATAATTGCCATAATAACTGCTATGAACTTCAGGAACTTTATTGACAACTACCCCAGCGATATCTGCGCCGACATTTTCAAGGGTCTTTTTGGTATTTTCAAGTTGATCCAATTTCGTATAATTAACCGCACAAACAACGACAACTTTATCTACGTTCTTACTCATGACAATGGAATCAGTAAGTCCCCCAACAGGAGTTCCATCACAAATAATATAATCATAATGTCCTTTTAAAATTTCTAACAATTTTTGATTTTTATTGGAATCCAAAAGTTCACTTGGATTTGGTGGCACAATCCCACTTGTAAGCAAATGCAAATTATGAATATAAGTCTTTTTTACATATTCCTTATATTCTTTTTCGACATCACCCAAAAGTAAATTTGAAAGTCCCTTATCATTCGTAATATTAAATAAACGATGAAGTCTTCCTTTACGTAAATCACAATCAATTAATAAAACTTTGTGATTGTTTTGAGCAAAAGCTGCTGCCAAATTAGCACTAATAAAACTTTTTCCTTCTCCAGATACAGAAGATGTAATCAAAATGGTTTGTACTTTCTTATCTGCGGATGAAAATTGTAAATTAGTTCGAATAATTCGAATTGCTTCTGCTACAGAAGATCGAGAGTTTTTTTCAACAATTAATTCACTACGCATTATTTGCTACCTCCCTTTTTCTTACCACGATTAATCGTATTATAATCAGGAACACTTCCCAAAACGACCATTTCTAACTTCGTTCCAATTTGTTCCGTATTTTTTACTGTATTATCAAGGAAGAATACCAACAACAATAATCCGATTGAAAAAAACAAACCTAAAACAACACAAATAACTGCTGATTTTAAATAATTCATATTACTAGGGCTATCACTTAAGAGGGCTTCATCTAAAATCTCAACATTTTTAATATTATAGCGATCTTGAATTTCTGATTTAAAAACATTGGTAACTTCATTGGCAACATCCCGAGCAACGTTTCGATTAGAATCAACCACAGAAATATTTAAAACCAATGAATCAGTAGCAGCTTTAATGGTAATATTTTGTGCTAATTCCTCAGGACTCTTACTAAGTTTTAAATCAGAAATTACTTTGGATAACACCTTACGGCTTGTAATAACCTCTTGATACGTAGGAATCATCTTTGTATTAAGTGTAATATCATTGGTTGAAATCTTCGTCGTCTCCGTTCCCGTTACAGTAAGGGAAGTAGATGACACATATAATGGTTTTTTAATAACCATAAAATAAAACAAACCAATAATCGTAATTAAAATAGTAACAATAAAAACAAAAATAGCATGTTTCCGAATATAACTTAAAAACTCTAAAACATTTAACTCTTCCATAAAAACTCCTTTATATTTCTAAAGCCGAAACATTACTTAGCACCCGTACGTTTAAATACGGTCACAATGGTTGAAAAAGCAATCTTAATATCTAACCATAATGAAAAATGATCAATATAATAAAGTTCCAAACGTACGCGTTCTTTATAAGAGACACTATTTCGACCATTAGCCGCCCAGTATCCAGTTAACCCTGGACGCATACTTAAAAATTTCTTAGCTTGCGCTTTATTATAGTTTTCAATTTCATCCGGTACAATAGGTCGCGGTCCAATTAAAGACATATCTCCTTTAAAAATATTGATAAATTGAGGAAATTCATCCAAAGAAGTAACTCGTAAAAATTTACCAATTTTGGTAATCCGTGGATCATGTTCAATTTTTCGGTTTTTATAATATTCCTCACGAATCTCTTCATTTTCCGAAAGCCACTTGGCAAGCACTTCCTCGGCATTGGGAACCATCGTCCGGAATTTATAAATGTAAATAAACTCCCCATAGCGTCCAAGTCTCTTTTGTTTAAAGAAAATGCTATGAAAATCGCCACTACACATCGTAATAATCTTTACAAATATAATAAGTGGAACTAAAAACAACATTCCAATTAAACTAACAAAAATATCAAATAAGCGCTTAATAAGGCACTCAACATATCGTATGGATATAACTTTAACTTTATCATCTGTCATAAACAACTCTTTCTCCTGCATACAAACCCTCCACATTATTTCCAGCAATCAAAATTATAGCATAGATGCGGGTATCTTCCTAGATGCTAACATAAACTTAACAAAAAAAATGTCAATATTTGTGTTATAAACCCCTAAAATGAAAAACTGATGGTTATCTTAACACATTGCGATGAAAAATTCAACGAAAAATTTACATCCCTTCTCTAACATATGTAAAAAGGAAGAAGAAAGAAACCAAAAACATGGTAAAATAAAAACAAAGCGAGGAGAAAATCATGAACTATGCCAATTGGATTATTCCCATAATCTTAATGATTTTACTAGGAGGATTTTATATTGGAATTCATCTGCGTACCCTAGTAAATCCCAAGTATTCCAAAATTTTTTGGATTCTTCTCTATCTAATTATTACAAGTATGCTCCTATTAAGAAACATCATCATTGCTTTTTTCTTTTACTTAATTTTCTTCTTTCTCATCTTTGATATTTTAAAAGGAATAGCAAAAATTGGCAAAAAAGAAGAAATCTTTAATAAAATCAATCAAAATAGCAAAACCGTGATTCTTTTAAGTGCCCTTTTAACGCTTTATGGCTTTTTAAACGCGAATATCATTACCATCAAAAATTATGATATCCATCTCAATAATCTTTCCAAGAACCTTACCATTGCGGTCATTACAGACGTTCATCTAAAAAATGAAAAACAATTAAAGGATTTACAAAAAAGAATTGAAAACGAACCAATTGATTGGGCTTTTTTCGTAGGAGACATCTTTGATGAATATACAAGTGACACATTAAAAGAAAAAGCTTATGAAACGTTTTCCCAATTAAAAGTTCAAAAAATGTTTTGGGTAGAAGGAAATCATGATTTTCTAACTCCAGAAAGCAAAGAAAAATTAACGGAAAGGAACATTCAAGTATTAGAAGATGAAAGTATTACCATCGATGCTTTCGTAAACATCATTGGTCGAAAAGATTATCGTCATAACTTGCTAAACGAACCTAGAAAAAATCTAACCGAACTAATCGAAGAAACCAATCCTACTCTACCAACCATCTTACTAGACCATCAACCCAGAGAAGAAGAAAATATCGAAAACCTTCCCATTGATTTGCAAATCTCCGGACATACCCATGCCGGTCAAATATTTCCAGGAAATTTCATCTTAGAATCTGGTTACAAAAAGAAAGGAAACTACCAAAAGATAGTTTCCACAGGAATGGGTGTTTGGGCGGTCCCAATTAGAACAGCAAAACATAATGAATTAGTGATTTTGCATCTTACATAGTTTTTTTCGCTTTGCGATACCAAAACACACCACCACCAATTCCACAAAGACCAGCAAGTCCAGAAAGAAGGAACGTAACAATGGCATCAAAGGTAACTGGGGTACTTGTCTCTTCTTCTTTGATCTCCTCTAAAAGGAAGATTGGTTTTAAAACAAGATCTTCATAAATTGGGGTTGAAGCATCAATCACTTCATCATTTTTAGCATTTACAAAATGATCAAAAACCATACCTTCTGGAATTTGTAAACTTGCTTTCATGCGTTCTTGATCTTCGTTTGAAAGACTTTCCAAGGTATTTCCTTCTTCAAGGAAAAATTCTTCTTGATTCAAAGTCACTTTTACCAAATATTTTGCAGATATCATCACATTTTTATAAAGTGCTTGATCCATTTCTAACGTATCCCCAGCTTCATTAACAAACCGAGAGAAATTCTCTTTTTCTTTTAAAGAAGTGAAATAATTTTTTCCATCTTCCTCTAAATCATTCAAACATTTTCCTTCTTCTAAAAGATAGGTTTTCTCATCCACCGTCACTGAAATTTGATAAATTGGAACTAACCGGATATTTTCATGAAGTTCACTTTTTTCATCAAAATCTTCTCCATTTATCATAAACTTCCAAAAAGATTTCTCCGTAGGATGAATAATCTTTTCATAATCTTCCTCATTTTTAAGACTTTCAATGGTCTCTCCTTCACCAATTTCAAAGGTATAATCTAAAATAGAAACCAAAACATGATAAGTACTCGTTAGCTGTAAATCACTTGAAATTGCATCCGTAACATGGAAAACTTCTCCATATTCATCGACATAATGATCAAAGACTTTATTTTGTGCTCGCAAACTTTCCAAAATTTGCCAATCACTTGCAGATAAATCTTCTAAAGAATCACCCGCATTCAAATAGAAATCATAACCATCAACCGTTACTTTTAACTGATATTCAGCTGAAATTGTCACATGATGATGCAAAGCTTGATCCATCGCAATTTCACTGCCATCCGAAAGTACAAAACGAGCAAATGGTCGATCCGATTGATGTTTTAACGTTTCTAAAGCAAGTAATCCATCATCATTCAAATCCAAAAGAGATTCTCCATCAAAAAGTTCATAGCGAGTATCCAAAATCGTCACCTGAATAGTATAAACTGGTTCCAAGGTCACATTTTGATAAATTGGCTCGTCTTCTAAAACTTCTCTTCCATTCAAAGTAAACATTTGAAAATCTTTTCCATCCACAGATTTGATGGCTTGATACATAGAATCATGTTGGAAAGTAAGTAAACTACTACCCTCTTCCATTTTAAATACGGAATCTAAAATCGTAACACAAACATAATATTTAGCGTGTAAAGTAGTATGTTGATAGAAAGGCGTTGCCTCATCAAAGACTTCATCGCCAAGATAGAAATTATAAAATTCTTTATGCGTTGGGTTAACAATCTTTTGAAAATCTTCATTTTCATAAAGTTCTTGAATTGTTTTCCCCTCATCTACTACAAACAAAGTTCCATCAATCGTTACTTGAACTTGATAATGCGTAGTCAATGTTGTGTTTTGATGAATTGGACTCGTCACTGAAAAATCTTTACCATTTTCTAAAAATCCTCGGAAATCTTTTTGAGAAGTAGAAAAAATCGCATCATAATTTTCATTACCCTTCAAATCATCTAAGCATTGTCCTTCTAAAAGAGTAAATTCCAAAGAATCAATCTTTACTAAAACCTGATATAAAACATCTAAATGAAGTTCTTCAGTAATGGGGGTTGTTTCTAAAAATTCATCTTCGCCATTTACAAATTTCCAAAATTGTTTATCATCTGGATAACGAATTTGATAATACAAAGAATTACTTTCTAAATCTTTTAAGGTTTGATTTTCATCTAATTGAAATGATTTACCAGCAATAACTACTCGAACAAAATACGTTCCATGAAGTGTAACATTTTCATGAATTGGTTGATTCATATCAAAATCAGATCCATCTTCATGAACTAATTTATGAAAAATCTTCTTTTCTTTAGAGATTGCTTGTTGATACATAGGATCACTGACATAATCTGCAAGCACTTCTCCTTCTACAAGACGAAGCGTAGTTCCCTCGATAGTAACGAGTACATGATAAAGAGCAGTAAGCGTAGTATCTTCATAAATTTCCGTATCTTCTAAAAAGAGAACCCCATCTTTTTGAAACTGCCAAAACTCTTTGTTAGAAGGCGAAATCAATTCTTGATAACGGGCATCCAAAGCGAAATCTGTTAACTTCCCTTTTTCAGGTAAAGTAAAGGATTCGCCATTAATCGTTACCGTAACATGATACAAAATAGATAATTCGATATTTTCAGTAATGGCACGACTGGTATCAAAATCTTCTCCATCATGAAGAAAAGAATCAAACGTTTTATGATCCGGATGTAACAAAGCTTCATACGTTTCATTGCCACTTAAAGAATCTAAATTGCTTCCTTCATCAAGATAGAAAGTATGCTCTACCTTTTCACCTTTAACATGAACTTTTACTTGATAAGAAAAAGTAAGATGCGTATGTTCTGTAATTGGAGTTTGGAAAGTCATCTCCGGATTGGAAGAAATCGATGCAAAAATCTTATTGGTAGGTTCTCGAAGTGCTAAATAACGATCTTTTTGAGATTCATCATTTTCTAAATCATCCAAACAGCCACCTTCTGGTAAAACAAAGCGTTCCGTATTAATAAATACATCAACGGTATATTGTGGTATCAAAGACTGATCTTCAAAAATCGGTGTATCTAAAGAAAAATCTTGAAAACCAACAAAATTTTTATTGCTTGGTTTAAAAATCGACTGGTAAGCTTCCTCTTCTTGAATACTTTGAAGCGTTGCTCCTTCCGGTAAAACAATCTTCTCATCTAAAACCATAACCCATACTTCATATTTGGGAGTAATCGTCACATTTTTCATAATCGGGGTATCTAAGGAAACTTCTGCCGTAGAATGATCCGTATAAACCCCATCAAAATGCGTAAAGTGCTTATTAGCTTGTTCCTTTAAGCCTTCTAGTCTACTTGCTTCTTCTTCGGGTAAATCTTGCAAGGTTTTGCCAAGTTCTAAAGTAAAAGGACGGGGATCATTAAAAAAGGTTACCTGAACTTGAAACTTCGGTGTTAACGTTAAATCTTTGGTAATCGGTGTATCTTCATCAATAATTTGTTCATTTCCAGATTCATCTTTCCCTACAAAATGCCAAAATTGCTTATCCAAACTTCCCTCTTCTTTATAAGAACGAAGCTTTTGCAAACTAGTAGGATCTAAACTACCAAGTGTACTATTTTCATCGACATAAAACGTATCACTGCCAATTCTTACCCGATAAATACGAATAACTTTAGGAAAAATATCCGCATTTGTAGAAACACTCGTCCGTTTATCAAACGTCGTCGGACTTGCATAATTTGTCTGCCACTCTTCAAACCGGTATTGACTAAGTTTTTGAATATTTGCTTCCATAGAAGTCAAACGTTCTTCAAAACTAGTTGAATTGGAATACGTCTTTATTTCTCCATTTCCTTCTTGATCGTAAATACCAACTACAATATAAGAAGAATTCGTATTATACTTGTGTGCCATATCATTTGGGTGAATCTTGACGCTTCCCTCAATTTGGACCACATTATTATCTGCTGGTAAATTATTATTACCAAAATTAAATACATAACCACTACCATCATAAGTATGGTTCGTAAAATGGCCACTACTATCAACTTGTTGTAAAGTATCTTCTAAAATGGAATTTCCTTTAATAGAAATCTGAACATTTTGATTGGTAATTGTTTGATTAAAATAAATTAAATGCGCTTTAGTAGCAGCAGAACTACCATTCAGCATAAAAGAATTATATAATTTCGTACCATCTAACTCCAAACGAAGTCCATCTTGTCCGCGAATTGAAATCGCCGCTTCTGCATCATTACCGGCATATCCTAAAACAGTTGAATCCCATAACTTCACAGAATTTCCAGTTTCCTTAGAAGAAGATTCATCTGGGGATGCAATAGCAAGAGCAAGCTGACCGGCAATATAAGTATTTTTAAAAGTAATTAGGTTATTAGAAGAAGCAATTCGAACTCCATCTAAATAACCAGTAAACTCAGAATTATTGGCTTCAATAATACAACCATCCGCATTGGCAGTAATATTAAGTGCCATTCCTCGCTCATCATCGATATCTTCACTACCACCGCCACCATAAGTAACCATCGTATCATCAAAATACACAATTGCTTGATTATCGATTTGAACGATGGAATGATTAATAGAAGAACGAAACATATTAAATAAAATGGCATTTTCAAAATGAACCGTTGGAGGTTTCCCATTGGCTTTACTGCGAATAAAAATGCGTGCAAAAAGTTGCTTTTTCCCGTCACCTCGACCACGAATCGTAAGATCCTTATTAATAATCACTTCATCTTCTGAAAAGGATCGGGCATCATATTCCAAAACATCTCCATCAGAAGCTGCATTAATGGCTTCTTGCAACTTTCCTTTGACATTTTCAACCTGAATTACTTTCGCATTACTGCTTTCCACTTTAAAGCAAAAACAAAGAAGAATTATTCCAACCAAAACCAGTTTACTTTGTAATCTTTTCATAAAATCATTCCTTATATAACAGATAGATTATATCATAAATTAGCTCAG
This sequence comes from uncultured Bacilli bacterium, assembly GCA_947627835.1. Taxonomy (GTDB): domain Bacteria; phylum Bacillota_I; class Bacilli_A; order RF39; family UBA660; genus MGBC162267. The sequence goes on from CANQXM010000007.1 coordinate 22,868, forward strand.
AGGAAACTTTTTAGTGTTAAAAAACTTAAAAAATTGTCAAAAAAAAAGAAATTGAACTCTCCAAGCAAAAATTAAGAATTATCAAGCTCAATTTCTAAAACATCATCAAAGGAAATCACTTGGTCTTTGGCAATGTTCGTACTTAGCACCTTACCATACCCATTTAAATGATAAGATAAACCAATCATATTACAAAAACGAATAATTTCATTCGTACTCCATCCTACGACATCTGGCATTTTTACACTCGTTCCATTCGTCATTAAAAACACCTTGGATCCTTCAATGACTTTCGTTTTGGAAAGTGGATACTGATTCACTACGTAACTTCCATCAGAAATCACAACCGGAACTAAATGATATTTTTCCAAATCCGCAACCGTCTGACTAACCGAAGAAGAAATGAAATTCGATAACTCCACAATCTTACTAGTTGCTTCCTCTTCTTTTGACCCATCCATATTCATAAGTTTAGCAATCTCTCCAACAGCAGAAGAAATGACTTTCATTAAATCGGTACTTGAACTAACAAGTCGTTTTACCGAAAAATAAATGACATACTGAGGATTATCATAAGGAAAAAATCCTGCAAAACTTTTAATATAATCATAGTATCCTGTCATGTAACCACCAGTATCCGCAGCAATTTGAGCCGTTCCAGTCTTTCCTGCTAAAG
>CANQXM010000008.1 GCA_947627835.1 uncultured Bacilli bacterium
GTTTAATTTCATTTGCTAGTTGAGAAGCTTCTTGATAATTCATCGTATAAACTCCACCAACTGGTAAAAAAATAACATCAGCTTTAACGTTTTTACTCTCTTTGGTAACATCCGTATCCCCAGAAATATAATAGATCACTTGATCAAAAGAGATCAAATAACCCATCCAGCCTTTTTCCTTAGGATGAAAATCTTTCTTTACATTATAAGCCGGAATCGTCGTAAAAGAAAACTTTTCAAAATGATAAGTTTCAAAGGGTTTGACAACTTTAATATGTTCTTCTAAAATTCCAAAATCCAATAAATCTTCATAAAGATCTTTGGGAATAATAAAATTGGTATTTTCCGTTTTCACTTTTAAAATATCAACAAGTGAAAAATGATCCCAATGTGGATGCGTAATAAACACAAAGTCTGCATCATGAAAAGGCTTTGGAATCCGAAAAGGATCAATATAAATCGTTAAACTTCCGCGCAGACAAATTGCACTTTGTGAAAACACTTCTATGGGTTCTGCCATCTAATCACCTACCGAAAAAAGATTATTTTTTTGACTTCTTACATACTGATCAATTTGATTATTCTCCGTATTCAAAATATCATCAACCATATCAAAAAGAGTCAAATGAATACCTCGGTTCCACTTACAAAATCGAAAATAATCCCAAATATCTTCCTTGGTAATATAAATCATATGATTCTGATGTAATTCTCTTTCTTTACTTTGAAGGGCTGGTAATAATCGTTGGTACAACTCCTCAACAGATGAAAATGTAAGATCCATGAAAACCCTCCTATTTCTGTTTTCTTTGCATACATTTATTATATATCAAATAAACTTTGATGAAAAGGAGAAACCATGTGGAAAAATAAATTTGTAACATCGACCCTCATTCTCATTTTAGGAGGAGCCATCACTCGAATCTTTGGCTTTTTCATAAAAATCATCTACACCAGAATGATTGGTCCCACGGGCGTATCACTATATGCACTCATCATGCCAACCTACTCGCTTTTAATTACCATTGCTTCGTTAAGTCTTCCACTTTCGATTAGCAAATTAGTAGCAGAAAATAAAACGCGCAGTAAAAAAATTCTTTTTTCTGGAACCCTCATGATTCTTGCCCTAAACGTTCTTCTAATCATCGCGATGTTTTTCCTAAGTAAGCCGATTAGTCATATTCTTCTTAAAAATAAGGATACCTATTATCTTTTAATGGCGATGACCCTAACTCTGCCTTTTATTAGTATTTCATCCATCTGTAAAGGTTACTTTTTTGGAAAACAAAATATGGTTCCCAATACAATTTCCAATATTTTAGAACAACTCATCAAAATCATTTTAATTGTAACCATCTTGCCAAGTTTAGTCAAAAAATCCATTCTCCTTGCCGTCATCGCTCTCATTTTATTTAATATTGTTACAGAAATAACAAGCATTGTCACTTTTTTATGTTTCGCCCCGAAAAAATGGACCATAAAAAAAGAAGATCTCGTAGGGAGCACCCAAACTATGAAAGAGATTTGCTCCATTTCACTTCCTACCGTTTCCAGTCGGTTCATCGGCAATATCGGTTTCTTTTTAGAACCCATTATTATTACCAACGTTCTTTTAAAAGTCGGTTTTTCAAGCGAATACATTCTAGAACAATATGGAGCTTATAATGCATACACAATTGCTCTTTTAACCATGCCGAGTTTCTTCATCGGTGCCGTTTGTTCTTCCCTTGTTCCAGAAATCAGCAAAATGGTAGCAAACCAAAAAGTCAAAATGATGAAAAGAAGATTTTATCAAGCACTTTTCTTTTGTTTAATCATCGGTCTTACTTCTTCGATGACTATCTATTTTTACCGGGAAGAACTCTTACAAGTCATTTATAAAACCAATTTAGGTTGCGACTATATTCGCGTATTAGCGCCCTTTTTTGTTCTCTTTTATTTAGAAGCTCCCCTTTCAAGTACCCTCCAAGCCCTTGGTATGGCAAAAGAAACCATGAAAATTACCCTCCTTGGTGAAATCATCAAACTATTTACACTGACAACCCTTTGCTTTTGTAAAATGGGAATCTATAGTTTGGTCTATGCAGAAATTATGAATATCATTCTGGTAGTATTTCTAAATGCCAAAAAAATTAAGAAGATTTTCACCTCTTCTTAACCAGAAATTTCCACCGTTCCACTGACTTCAGCAGGAATCGGTTCTTCTTCATAAAATACTTCAAAAGTAACTTCGGTAACGTTCGCTTGTTGGTATTCCTTTTCATAAAGCGTCACTTGATAATTTTGATTTTCAACATCACTGCGATGATACTCATAATACCTTGGATTCGTTACTTCGTGATTATCATCAAGTAATACCACCGAAAGTTTTTTTAAAATATCTTGTAAAGTCAAATAATGATTTTCTAAAACCAATTGCAAAGGAGCTTTGGTCTTTCCATACAATACATATACTTCATCAATACAGAGTCCTTCATAAAGGACATCATCTTGTTGAAACAAGAAAATGATTTCATTGGTACAATTCGGTTTTTCTTTAACTTCTAATTTAAAGTCTTGATAATCTTTAATATAGCGCAAACGTTCAGGAACTTGAATGCGAAGAAGATGACTTCCTAAAAAGAGAAAAGAAAGAAAAAGCAGACAGACTCCCATGAAAAAAAGAAAAATGATTTTTAAAAATATCCGAAACCAAGACTTTTTCCTAAGACCCATATGAAACACCCTTTAACAAAAAGTATTATAACATGAAGATACGTTAGAAAAAAGAAAATTAGTACAAAAAATTAAGAATTCGGTTTCTTCACTAAATAGATTTTATGCTTCTTATAAAAAGCATAAAAAACATCTGCTACTAGAATATTTCGTTTGGCAAGCTTCTCTTCCAACCAGTTGGCATCTTTATGAAAATACAAAAGTGTATTCTTTTGAATCTCTCCATCTAAAATAAGAGGCATCGGATAACTACTATGGGTATGCAAAAAAGAATAAGGAAAAATGGAAAGCGTTCCATTGGGTTCCAAAAATGCATACTCCACTTCATCAATACTTTTAATCTTCTTCTGACGCAAACTAAGAAGCAAATCATCCAAAGAATAGCGCTGACGCATCATCTCATGATAATTGACGCGACCATTACAAATAATCATCGAAGGTTTTCCACCAAAAATAGTTCGAAACGTCCGGGATTTGATACTAAGAAATGCTAAGAAAAGTTCTAATAAAACAAGTAATAAAAGTGGAACAATCGTAAGAAAGATGGAATCTCCAATATTTTCAATACTAATGGCAACCAATTCAGCAATCAAAATAGAAACAATTAAATCAATAATTCCCAGTTGACCAATTTCTCGCTTACCCATAATTCGGTAAAGAAAAACGATAAAAAAATAAAAAAAGGTCGTTCGTAATACGATTTTCCCTAATTCCTCCATAAAATCACCTAACTATATTATGAACCAAAGAATATTTTTTTATCCACGACATAAATAATAATAGGTGATGATATGAAAAAAGGACAAGAATTCGGAAAACAAATTTTAAAAATTAGCATCATTGTAATCATCTATACCCTATTAATTAGCATGATCTATACGTGGGGTGGCATGAGTAAAAAAATGGCAAGAATTCTAATCTGGATAGGACTTCTCTTTCTTAGTTTCTTAATGGGTTATATCAAAGGAAAAAAAACCGAAAAAAAAGGATACAAAACCGGTGGTAAAGTATCTTTATCCATTCTCCTACTTCTAACCTTATTTCATATCCTTTTCTATCCCAAAAGCTGGCAATGGATGACAATCTTCTATTATTTTTTAATCGTTCTCTTCTCCGTTTTAGGAGCTATGATTGGCATCAATAAGAAAAAGTAGCATCATCAAAACGCGCTTGATAAGAATCATATAAAATCTTTAAATCGAGTGGAAAATACATTCTCGTCTTTGGATTTACCACTTCATTTTTATAATATCCCTTATTCTTTAATTCTTGTAAAGTTACCGAATTTCCTACACACGCTTGATCATAAAAACAATCTTCGGCACTTTCCAGAATCACTTTTGCTGCAACCAGATAACGATGCTCTTCCCGAAGGGCAAGAACATGATAAACCGTCGGAATTAAAATCATAAGTACACTTGCTAAAAGAAAAATACAAACAATAAACTTATTTTTACTCATATTTCTCACCATAATAATCCTTTACAAAAGCATCTCGAAATTCACATAATGTATCATTTTTAATGGCAACTCGAATCTGTTCCATCAAAGAAACTAAAAAACGAATATTATGAATAGACAAAAGTCTAGCACCAAAAGTTTCATCACAAGAAATCAAATGATGAATATAAGCTTTCGTATAATGCTTGCAAGCATAACAATCACAAGTACGACTAATGGGTGTAAAATCTTTTTTATATTTAGCATTTTTTAAATTAATTTTTCCCTGACTAGTCATGGCATGTCCGTGTCTTGCTAAACGAGTAGGACTGACACAATCAAAAAGATCCACTCCCCGAATAACGCCCTCAATTAAATCAATTGGTTCCCCAATTCCCATTAAATACCGAAGTTTATCATGAGGTAAATAAGGAATAGAATAATCGATGGCTTTATACATATCTTCTTTGCTTTCATGATCGTTAGCAACACCACCAATACTATATCCATCAAAATCCATTTGAACGGTTTTCGTAGCACTTAGCTTTCGCAAATCTTCATAAGCTCCACCCTGAACGATTCCAAATAACATTTGATTCGGATTTTGGTGGGCTTTCTTTCCCCGTTCGGCCCAACGAAGAGTCCGAAGAACACTGGCTTTTAAATAATCGTATCCAGCTTTTGCAGGAGGACACTCATCAAAACTCATCGCAATATCACTATCCAACTTATTTTGAATTTGAATCGATAATTCCGGAGTCAAAAATAATTTCTTTCCATCAATATGACTTTTAAAAGCCACACCCTCTTCGAGAATATCTTTTTTCTTATTTTTAGCAAGTGAAAAAACTTGGTAGCCACCCGAATCCGTAAGAATAGGTCCAGGATAATTCATAAAAGCATGAAGCCCTCCTGCTAACGAAACAATGTCTTCCCCAGGGCGCAACCATAAATGATACGTATTCGCTAAAATAATTCCCGCTTTCGTATCCATCACTTCTTCAGGACTGAGCGTCTTTACCGTAGCTTGGGTTCCCACTGGCATAAACATTGGGGTTTCATACACTTTTCCTTGATAAATAATTTTTCCAAGTCGTGCTTTGGTATGTTTCTCTACTTTTTGAACCTCAAATTGTAACTTCATGACAAGCTCCCCTGCGGACGATTTTCTTTGATATAAGCGACCATTCCGGAAATATCATCTAAAGAAAATGTTTGCGTACTAGAAGAAAGCATGGATTTCATCGTAATTTCTCGCTTGCTTACTTCCTCACTTCCCATCACTAACACAAAAGGGATTTTTTCACGGTCCACCCAATTTAAAATTTTATTTAATTTACGAGGACACATTTGAATATCCAAGCGAATATTTTCCTGACGTAATAAATGAGCGAGTCGCAACACTTCTTTCGAAGCACCTAGAGGAACAATAAATAAATCCAAAGAAGATTGCTTGATTTCTTCCAAATTTTCTTTTAAAACTTCGCAAATCGCATCTAAACCAAAACTACAACCAACCGCCGGATAAGAATTTCCATCCTGAATCAAATTGGTAATAATTTGATCATAGCGACCTCCTCCACCAATGGCACTCGTCATATGACTACCGTTTGCAAAAACTTCAAACACTGTTCCAGTATAAATATTTAAACCGCGGGCAAGCGTAAAATCCATACTAGTATAACTAGCAATTCCCATTTCTTCTAAATAAGATTGAACTTCTTTTAACTCCTGAACGCCAGCTTGTAGTAATTCATTAGAAGAAGATTCACTAAGTTTGATAATTTCTGTAAAAGACATAGAAAATAACTGATATAACTTTTCAATGGCAGCTTCGGTAAGATGAGCTTCTAAAAATTCTTTTTTTAACTCTTCTTTCGTCATTTTCTTAAACTTATCAATAATAATAATGACATCATTCATCCGTTCTTCTTCGACTCCACACAACTGTAAAAGCCCACTCATCAGTTTACGATTATTATAAAAAACCGTACAAGATAAATGAAGTTTTTGAAAAGCCGTCACATACAAACTAATCAGTTCAGCATCCGACATCAAAGAAGAGATTCCGACCACATCGACATCGCATTGAGTAAATTCCCGGTTGCGCCCTACCTTTACCGGTCCATCCCGAAAGACTTTACCAATTTCAAAACGTTTAAAAGGCATCGGTAAATCTTTGATAAGGGTAATGAGTTTTGCAAAAGGAACCGTTAAATCATAACGAAGAGCAAGATCTCGTTTTCCTTGATCCGACAAGCGATAAACCTCTTTTAAAATCTCTGCTCCTCCACCATATTTACTTGCTAAAACATCATAATAACACAAAATCGGCGTTTCCACAGGTTGGTACCCAAAACAAGAAAAAACCTCTTTTAATGTATCCGTAACATAATTGCGTAACAACTGTTCGCTTGGTAAATAATCAAAAGTTCCCTTCACATTTTTGATACTGACATCCTTCATAAATATTCCTCCAAACCAAGAAAAAAGAAAAAAGTAAATGAACGAAAAAACCTCCGTTCATCCCTAGAAAAAGTATAAACAGGGAAACCCTTTTTGTCAAGAATCATCGCCATGATGAACGACTGCATCCCACTTGACATCGGGATGAATCAAAATTTGGAAAACCAAAAGAACATAACTTGCTAAAAAAATGGGATGATACCATAAAGTCTGCCAAAATAACCGCGGAGAAACAAGAAAATGATCCCGTTGTGATAAAAGCAAAAAATACGTAATTAAAAAGAGTGCAAAATATAAAAGAAAAAGCATAAAAAGAACAAAGAAAAACGCTGGGAAAAGAAAGACATGATGAACGAAAAGCGAAAAGAAAATACGCCCCAAAAGCACCAATAAAATAAGAACATAACCAACTAGAAAAAAGATGATAGGTAAAATTCCAATAAGCATCGAAACACAAGAGCCAAAATTACAAGGATGAGAAAATAATTTTTTCCATAACTTCGTAAAAGAATGAAAATAATTATGAAAATAACCAGAGACCCAACGTTTTCGTTGTATACAAGATTGCTGAAAGGTAGTTGGTTGTTCATCATAAAAAATAGCACTGCGATTATAATGTGTACTCATTCCCTCTAAAGTAGCATAATAACTGAGTTCCACATCTTCCGTTAAACTATGAAAAGGATAATCTTGCCATTTCTGGATATAATCTCCATGAATATAAAAACCAGTCCCCGATAGCAAAATATTCTTTCCATATTTTAAACCCGGTAAATTCATCCATTCATTGATAAAAAAATAAATGAGTCCACTGGCTACTGCTACTTTATTTTTGGGATTGCGAATACACCGGTAACCCGTACTAATTGCATAACCAGCTTGATAATCTTGTTCCATATAAAAAAGATAATCAGGATCTAAAATATTATCCGCATCAAAAATAAAATACGCATCATACGAAAGATGATTTTCAAGTAAATAAGCGATTCCTTCACTGAGTGCATACCCTTTACTCTTTAATGCCAAATGCTTGCGGACAATGACATTTCCTCCCCATTTAGAAACAATTGAAACAGTTGGATCATCTTCTTGTTCTACAATCACATAAACATCTTTCATAGGAATCTTGCGTGTTTGCTTTTGAATACTTTCCAAAAGACCAGAAATCACTTGCGATTCATTGCGAGCAGGAATCAAAATACAAAATTTTGGTTTCTTTTTTGCGTTTAGAAACTGCAAATGATTTTTCTTCTGAGTAAATAATAAACCCAAATAAAAGAAAAAAGAAAGGAAAAAGCAAAGCCAAATGACGAGCATCATTTTGCCACCTCAATCACCTTCATATTGGTATAATACTTCTTTAAAACGTCATCCCCATAATGTTCGTCAAAGAATCGTCCTACAAAACTAACAGGTTCCATCCCTTTTAAACGAAACATCTGACGAACCAAAGCACCCCAAGAAACAATAAAATCACACAACAACAAAACAGTTAAAATAATAGTAAGCCGCTCTAAAAATTTCTTAGGATAATAAGAAAGTAACTTCTTAATCGCTGGATAAACAATCGTTACAAAAATTAAAGCCAAAAGTCCCCAAACAATCATATAAGGAATGGTCGTTCTTCCATTAATATTCAAAAACTCATCATGATAATCCCAAGAAACTGTACCTAAAAAAGTTTCTTGTAAAAAACTGATGAGATATTCAAAAAATCCACCTAAAAGAGCCCCACGCAAAAAGGTTTTCAAATGACTCCGTTTCTTATCCGCTAAACAAAGAGTAAATAATACCGCCCCAGCTCCATATACTGGTGAAATAGGTCCATAAATTACACCACGGCGAAGTTGCCAAACCAGTTCATGATGAAAACGATAATGAATAAAAAGATTTAAAATCTGCTCGTAATAAGTTCCGAAAATAGAACCGAATAAAAAAACCCAGAATAAAATAATAAACTTTTGCTTCTTTTTATCTTTTTCCATTTTACTACACCTGATTCTACTTTAGTTTATCATGAAATGAACTTTTTGAAAACAAAAACACATAAACGCCCAAAGACATTTATGTGAAATAGACAACCTAAAAAGCAAGTTCTTTTGAAATATAATCGGTAAGTTCTGCAATGGGTAAAGTAATTTGTGCCATCGTATCACGATTTCGAACTGTAACCGTTCCATTATGAAGAGTCTCATCATCAATCGTTACACAAAAAGGAGTTCCAATGGCATCACTCCGCCGATAACGTTTTCCAATGCTTCCGGCTTCATCAATCGAAACCATAAAGTTTTTAGAAAGAAGATTATATAACTCTCTTGCTTTTTCGCCATGTACTTTTTTAACAAGTGGTAAAATGGCAACTTTAATCGGTGCCAAAGCCGGATGAAGTTTTAAAATCGTCCGCTCTTCCCCATTGACATTTTCAACTTGGTAAGCTTCCGTTAAAATAGCAAGTAACAACCGATCGAGTCCAACCGAAGGTTCAATGACATAAGGAATATATTTTTCATTCGTCTCCGGATCTAAATAACGTAAATCACAATGCGAATAATCTTGATGAACCGTCAAATCATAATCCGTTCGATCAGCAATTCCCCAAAGTTCATCAAAACCATGATAATACTGATATTGAATATCTGTGGTAGCAACCGAATAAAAGGCAAGTTCTGCTTTATCATGATCATGAAACCGCAAATGTTCACGCGCAATTCCTAAACTTTCCAAGAAATCCATACAATAACTTTTATAATAACCAAACCAATCTAAATCTTCTCCTGGTTTGCAGAAAAATTCCAATTCCATTTGTTCAAATTCTCTCGTTCGAAAAATAAAATTTCCAGGAGTAATTTCATTTCGGAAAGTTTTTCCCGTTTGACCGATACCAAAAGGCAGTTTAAGTCGCATACTTCGTTGAACATTTAAGAAATTAACAAAAATCCCCTGCGCCGTTTCTGGTCTTAAATAAATCGTATTCACAGCATCTTCTGTAACGCCTTGAAACGTTTTAAACATCGTATTAAACTGACGAATCTCCGTAAATTCTTTCTTGCCACAATTTGGGCAGGTAATTCCAGCTTCTTTAATAAAAGCCTCAAGTTTTTTACTATCCCATCCATCACAAGATTCATCAATTTGATGAAGTGTTAAATAATCTTCGACAAGCTTATCCGCCCGAAAACGACTTTTACAAGACTTACAATCCATCAGTGGATCACTAAAATTCGTAATATGACCCGTAGCTTCCCAAGTCTTCGGATTCATTAAAATCGCACTATTCATTCCATAATTATAGGGATTTTCTTGAATAAACTTCTTCCACCAAGCACGGCGAAGATTTTCCTTTAACTCGACTCCTAAAGGACCATAATCAAACGTATTGGATAATCCTCCATAGATTTCACTTCCTTGAAAGATATAACCATATTGCTTACAAAAATTAACTAATGCTTCCATTTTTTCATTTTTCATTTTTCTACACTCCTTACAAATTCCTTAAGCTCTTCTACATGACTGAAAATAATCAAATGATCAAAAATTTCTTTCGGACTAAACTTTTCTTCCTGACATTTTCGAAAAAATTGAATCACCTCATCATAAAAGCCATCTTCATTTAAAATAAGAATTTTTTTCGTATTTTGAGTTCGATTCTCTTCCAAAAAAGAAAGAATTTCTGCAAGAGTCCCCGTTCCTCCGGGTAAAAACAAAAAGACATCCGAAAGATTCCAAATATTTGCTAATCGCTCAAAAGAAGAATGACAAATGATCCCATGATCAAGGACCTCATCCTTAGAGACATACACATCCAAAATAACTTGGGTAACTTCGCACGCATTTTCTTTCGCAACACACCCCATAAGGCCACTATAAGAGCCACCCACGACAATTTTTTCGTTTTGTAAAATCTTGCCAACTTCTTTAGCAAGATGATGATATTTTTGATCCACTTCATCTTTGGATGAACACCCTATAAAATAACGCATATATCCTCCTCTATAAAAAAACTTCCAAAGATACAGGAATACCCACTTATTCTTGGAAGAATTACAAAAACAAACTTTTCTAAAATCACTTATATTATTTAGTATAATGAAAAGACCAAAGTGTGTCAAGAATTATTCATAGGAAAGCCCACGAAGCTTTAGTTTCAAAGTAACACTTTCTTGATGTAACCGAAAGAAACGTAAAGAAGCGGGCGTAAACTCACCATCCGAAAATTCATATTCCTCGGACTTTCCAGAAATTAAATCTTGATTATTCATCAAAATCGCCCAAACCCGAGAAAGAAAAGAAGGATCTTTAAAAAGTTCAGGACACTCCCGCAAAAATAACTCAAGCGCCGAAAGAACTCGTTCATCTGTTAAAAAATCAACCAAATCTTCTAAAAACTCCATAATATTCGTTGCATCGCTCAAAGAAAGCAATAAATCAAGTTCCAATAACGGATAATAACGCGAATAAGCGCAAAGTAAAGAAGAAGACGCCTTCATCGTTTCCAGAAAAGGACATAAATCCCCAAACCGTTTACTTCGTTCATAAATGGATGCCTGACGATCTGAAATTTCCGGCGTTTCATTTAATAAAATCAGCATATCATTCATTTTTGAAAGAAGCAAAGCTCGGTTTTCAGGTAAATCATTTTGACACTTCATACGATAATTCATAAAATAAGTGCGAGCACAATCTTTCATATGAGAAGATAAAACCATACGTTTGGCACAATCAGTAAGAATTTGACAAACTGCATCAAAAACCCTTGGAAGATAAATGCCTTCTAAATATCCGTAATCCTGAAGACATCCCGTTACATAAGATAAATCATCGGCGAAGAGAATGCACTCTCCAACTTTTGAAACAAAATAATTAGAACAACGATCATTTTTAAAAAAAGAATATTTCAATCCAAACACCACCAATCATTAGAGAACTTCAAAAGGAATTCGTGATAAAATTTGTTCCCGTTCTTTATACTGTCGTTTTAAAGAATAGGTATTTACAGGCAATTGCTGATGATTTACAAGAACTTGCTTACAAATCGCCGGATGAAAAAAGAAACGAGGATAAAAATGGGGAGCAATATGCAAATATTCAAGAAAAAGAGAGGCATCCGAAACCAACTCTTTTCGAATGAAACGCTCAGAAATGAGATAATCTTCCCCCATTTTTTCTTTTATCAAATCAAAATGCTGCTCCATCTTTTCTCTTCCCAAAAAAGAACGAGAAATGCCCGTCCAGTAGGAAGATAAATTTCCTTTGCGGCAAGCTTCATAATAAGCATAAAAGATATGTTTCATTTCATGTTCTTCATTAGCAAAATAAACCAGTTCATTTAATTCCAGTAGCAACCGCTTCTTCGTTTCATCAGGAAAAGTTCTCACTTCTTCTCGCATCTGTTTAACATACCAAAGAATTTGCTTTAAAACATCCACATGGATGGCTTTAAAAAGATCCATATAATGTAAATAAACAAAAACTTCTCTAGGAGAAAGAAGTTCCATAGAAAATTCTTTTTCAAGTTCTTTGACATGAGAAAAATGAGTAAGAAAGTCCGGTTGTAAAAAAACATAATGACAAGCTTGAATCGATAATTCCTGTATAAGAGATGCTGGAAAAGGACAAATTTCCACAAAAACCACCTTCTATGCACGTATCTTAACAGAAAACATCAAAAAAAGAAAGAAATATCTTTCATGCCAACTTTTCTACCTTTTTTAAAAATTCCTTACTCTTTAAATAAAGTCCCGTATAACGATCATAATATTGCCAAATAAAATCGTTTAATTCCTTCTTCACTTCTGCACTAATTTTTAAAGAAGTAATACTTGAAATATCGACATAATAATACATCCGAAGCATCTTTACCGCCTTTAAAGAAACAATGGGTTCATTCGTTAGACAATGATTGCATAAATATCCTCCGGCATCAGCATTAATCGTGACAATATTGGTAGTACTTCCACATCGTACACAATGATCAAGTAATAATCCTACTCCCAAAAAAGATAGATACTTCACTTCTAAAATATTCGTAAGAACTACGGGATCCAGCTTTTTTTCTAACTGCAAAATCGTTGCAATAAACAAAGAAAAGATTTCTTCTTCCATACTCTCTTTATATACTTGCTCCGTAAGTTCCGTTAAATAATTTAAATAAGATAAAAGCGTAATATCACTATGAATCGTTGGAAAAGCACAAATAACATCGACATCTTTTAAAAGAGATAATTTTCCCTCTTTATAATAAAGATAAAAAAAGCCATATGTAAAACGTAACGTTAAAGCCCGAAGTCGACTCTTCATACTTTTAACGCCCTTACACATGACCCCAATAATCCCATATTCCTTAGTAAAAAGTTGAATAACCTTCGAAGATTCTCCATAACTCACTTCACTGATGATAAATCCTTCAATCTTCGTAAGCATACGCTTCACTTCTTTTCTTCTTTTTTATAAGCTAAATAATATTCAATTTTTCCGGTTTTTCGAAACATTTCCCAAAGTTCTTTTTTATTCATGTGAGTCCCTTCCTATCTATATCATGTTACAAGATAGGAAAGTTTATGCAAGAAAAGAAAAAATTATACCTCAAAATCATCAAAACCGAGTTCTTTTAAATACTTTTCCTTTTCGCGCCAGTTCTTAATCGTCTTCACATAAAGTTCCAAATAAACTTTCTTCTTAAGCATAACTTCCATTTCTTTTCTAGCCAAAGTACCCACTTTTTTAAGACGTTCCCCATGACGTCCAATGACAATTTTCTTAATAGAATCTCGATCGACGATAATATCGACCGCCACCGAAATCAAATCATCTTTTTCTTCGTAGTGAGTTGTAATACAAGTAAGACGATGAGGAACTTCTTCAATCGTTACATGTAATAGTTTTTCTCTTACAAGTTCACTAATCATAAAATAAACACTATTACTAGTTTTCATCGATACATCAAAATACATCACATCATCTTTTAAATACTTTTTAATCACGTCCAAAAGACGACTGACATTATCATTTTTCATGGCACTAATCGGCACAATTTCTGCAAAATTAAAATAATCTTTATATTCACTAATCATCAGTAAAATCTTTTCATCTGGAATCAAATCAATCTTATTGAGAACTAAAATAACCGGAACATGAACCGTTTTTAAACTATCCATGATAAAACGATCCCCGGCTCCAATTCCACTCGCAGCATCGATGACAAATAAAATGACATCGACATCTTTTGTTACCGAATAACTTTCCTTATTCAAAATTTTACCAAGTTTTCCCTGTGGTTTATGAATGCCTGGGGTATCCATAAAAACAATCTGATAACCTGGTTCATTATAAATTCCTTGAATAATGTTGCGCGTCGTTTGCGCTTTATTAGAGGTAATCGCAATTTTTTCATTAATAATCGTATTTAATAAAGTACTTTTTCCAACATTGGGTCTTCCAATTAAACTAACAAATCCACTTTTCAACGCACAATCCCCACACTCTCTAAAATTTCATCTTGTAAATGAAACATCGTTTCTTCTTCCGGTTTTGTCATATGATCATACCCAAGTAAATGCAAAAGTCCATGAACGACTAAAAAAGAAAGTTCTCGTTTTTCACTATGTCCATACAACTTTGCTTGCTCTTTCATTCTTGGAATACAAACATATATATCCCCCAAAACACGAACGAAAGAAGGCATATCTTCATTATCTTCAAAGGCAAAACTAATCACATCCGTTATCGCATCTTTTCCACGATAATCCCGGTTCAATTTCTGAATCTCTTCATTGCCAACAAAAACAATGGATAAAATGGCATTCTCTGCCTGTTCTACCCGTAATGTTTTTAGAATCACTTCATTTAAAAATTCATAATCTGCATATCCATACGTATCTACAATTGATACATTATCCATTAAAACCACCCAAGACCCATAATCTTAGTAAAATAAACTAAAAATAAAATACAAAGAAGAATACAAATCAAATTAAAGAAAGTATCACTTCGAAAGAAACGTGGTAAATGCCTTTTAATCGCATTAAGAGCAATATATACTAAAAAGCCAATAATTGCTCCAACCACATTTAATAAAATATCATCGACATCAAAACTTCTGCCAATTTGTAATTGAACCAATTCAACCGTCAAACTGCTAATGGCGCTAATAAAAAGAATATGGCTAATTTTGGTTGCTTTGACATATCCCGAAACAAAATAACCAAACGGAATAAAAATACAAATATTGCCAACTACATTGGAATAAAAAAGGGTACTTCCAATTTCATACCGAAACATTTCTGTAAAAGGAACTAAATTCAGTCCTCCAGTTGAATTCATCTCGGCATTCGTTAAAAGTTCAAACAAAATAAGTACATAAACAACAAAAATTAAATTCAAAAATTCATGATAAAAAACAAACTTTTCATGATTAATACGCAAGTAAGAAATGCGAATAGCAATGATGACAACTAAAAAAATCGTCAACATCGGCCAAATATCTTGAATAGCGTTCGTAAACAGATTGAGTATCATAAGTCCAAACCTTCTTCATTCTAAAAGTTTTCCTGCTTGCTAATATCCTCCAAGACAGATACAAAAACTTCTATATCCATTGTACTATCATTCTGGACTTTTTTCAAAACTTTTTTACTTAGGATTTTCTCATCTTCCTGAAGTCGCAAAGCAAATTTTTCATCAATCTCTTTCATGCCAAGATTCATGACCTCATCTTCAGTATATTCTTGTTGCTTTCGCGTCACTTCCTTTTGAATAGCAAAAGAAAATTCATACGGTCCAATCGAAAACAAATGCTTCTCTTCATCAACATAATTCGTAATGCGAGGACGAAAAACAGCCATGCGAAGACTTCCCTTTCGAAGATAGAAATTCCAGCGTCGTTTTCCGGTTTCAGAAACCACTTCGTACTTTAAAGGAACATGAACATGGGTTGTATACCAAACCTCTGCCATCACTTTTCCCGTGGCACAAACTTGATCTTTAATAGCATCTTGAAAGGTTAATTCCCCACTCACTAATAAATCTCCTTCTTTGACATAATCATTCACTTCCACTCGTGCTTCTCCAGCTGAATAAATCAGTTGTTTGACAAGTCCAGCCTTTGCTGCAATTAAATGACAATGGCGATCTTCTTCTTTGGTATCAGTAAGAATACGCTCTTCGATATGCACGACATAACGCATTCCCTCTAAAGAAATACTAATCCATTCCAAAGTATCTGGATGTTGATCTAAAATTTGCTCCTTAATTTTTTCAATCTCATCAAAATTCTTGCGCCAGGTAAAAGGTTTGATTCCATAATCATCCAAAGCTTTGGTAACTAAATTTCGTATCTGCAAAGAAGAATGAATGACTTTTACATCTACAATCAAATGCGTCATCAAAAAAGAAAAGACGAAAAAAAGAACAAGACCAAAGACAATAAGACCCTTCTTGCGTAAAAAAGGAAAAACCTTATAAATTCCATAATCTCCAACAACCTGAAAAGATCCCAGTTTTTGAATGCGTTTGTAATCTTCTTCCCACACCCGAAAAAGAAGCCGATTCCCCGAAAAAGAAACATCCATCACATCAATTTGCTTCTTATACAATTTAAGAAGAATCGAAGAAGGCCGATTGGTTTGCAAGGAAACCCATAAATAATGTTTCATCTTAGAATCTGCATACTTTCTAAAACCCCTTGAAATAATAATTCGTGTTTTTCAAGTTGTTTAATCGTAAAATCTTTTCCCAAAAAAAGTAACTGAAAAGAAGCCATTTGTAAGCAAATGCGCTCTTCTTTTAATTCTAAAATATCTTGATATTGATATACATGAACAAATTGATCATAAAAATCTACATAATAATCTTGATCCAGCAAAAAGTTTCGAACACGTTTTACAAGAGTCATGATCTTCACCAATAAAGTATATGAAAAAAAGAGAAAAAATTTTCTCTTACATTAACTTTTCTTTTACTAAAGCACTCACCATAGACATATCAGCAACACTGCCGATTTTCTTTTGTAAAACACTCATAACCTTACCCATATCTTTCATAGAGGTAGGTTTTACTTCTTCCATGGCTAAACGAATTTGCTCCTTTACCTCTTCTTCACTAAGTTGTTCTGGTAAATAAGATGATAAAACTTGAATTTCTTTTTCTAACTGACTAGCTTGTTCATCTCGACCATACTTCGTAAACTCCGTAATCGAATCTTTACGAATTTTAACTTGCTTTTTAATAACACTGATAACCTCTTCATCACTTAACTCATGTTTTAAATTAATTTGTTCCATCTGGAGTGCACTCTTAAGCATTCGATAAACACTTAAAGAAAACTTATCGCCAGCTTTCATTGCACTAGTCATATCCTTAGTAATCGTTTCATATAAAGACATCTAAATCACCTCTAGTAATTTCTATGTTTCCGTGCATTACGAATCATTTCTTTCTTCGCTTCTCTTCTCTTTACGCCCGGTTTCTCATAGTGTTTTCTTTTCTTTAATTCAGAAGGGACACCACTTCGTGCAACTTTTACTTTAAACTTCTTTAAAGCACCATCAATATTTCCATTAGTTACCACTACTTTTGTCATCAATATTCCCTCCCTTCAATTTCTACCTAGAATTATATCACTCCCCCCAAAACCTTGCAAGATTTTTCCAAAGAAAAAAGCACCGAAGTGCTTTATTCAACAATAACTTCACCAGAAGCATTATCCTCTGTAATTGGGGTATCTTCTTTAACGACACCAGTAACTTCAAGTTTTAAATAAACCGATTGTCCCGTCGTAACTCGAGTATCTTTATCCTCATCTAACCAAGCTTGAACGCTATAAGTAATGTCCGCACCGGCTTCCAAAATTCCTTCATCCAGAATATAACGAATATCATTTTGGTTTTCTGTATCCACGGTTTCTGGAGTATGTGTAAATTCCATTAACCCTTGTACTTTAAAATCTGCTAAAGAAGTAGATGGTCCCTTCTTAACACCAATCCGTAAAAAACTATGATCTACAAGCGTCTTCCCTGCAGCATCTTCGACATTATTATAAATTACTAAACGATAATCAGCAGGTAATGACCCACGATTTAAAATATTTAAAAAATAAACACAATCATTCATAATGGAAGCATCGGTATCATCCATCGGTTCCAAACAATCACTCTTGGTAATAATGTCCGAATCCGATACCTCTTCTCCATTTTTATTGGTATAACGAATAACCAAATCTCCAGTTTCTACCACTTGATTATCCGTATTTTTATTCACTTGTAAAAACATTGCATAACTTGCACTAATCACAACCAAAGTAAGGCAAATGACTACATAAGCTATGACTTTCGTTTCTCTTTTAAAAATATTTTTATAGTTCATAGTACCATCACCATATCATCTATACTAATTATGATATCACAAAACCCGCCATTTGTGGACATTTTTTTAAATAAAAAGACAAATTAAATATTCATTAATTCATTTTCTTTGTTTTTTAACTTTTCATCAATAATTTTATTGTATTGATTTGTCAAATCTTGAACCATGCTATAAGCGTTTTTTTCCTCATCTTCTGGCATTTCTAAAGCCTTTATATCGTTATTAGCATCCTGACGAATATTGCGTAGCGCCACCCGGGCTTCTTCACATACACTTTTCGCTTGCTTTACATAATCTTTTCGTCTTTCTTCCGTAAGTTCAGGAACCGTCAAAATAATAACTTCCCCATTATTAATTGGTGTAATTCCCAAATTTGCTTCATTGATACTTCTTTCAATTTCTTTAAGTACACTCTTGTCAAAAGGTTTAATCATCAACTGTCTTGCTTCCGGAACCGTTACATTGGCAAGAGCATGAATGGGACTTGGTGCTCCATAATACTCAACCATAATGCCGTTTAACATCGCAGGATTTGCTCTACCAGCTCGAATATTTAATAAACGGGCATCCAAACTTTCCATTACTTTTTTCATTTTTGCTTCAATTTCTGATTTCATAGATACTCTCTTTCTTCTAAAATCATTATATCAAAAACAAAACCTGTTTTCAAACTTGTTTAGAAAGTTCTACAACTAGTTTATACATTTTTGAATATATTACTCATATTTTTGAAAAATTTCCTCAAGTTGAATAGTTAAATCCGACTGATATCCAATCACATCTTCCTGATACTGATTGTTTTTAAAAACCATAAAATAAGGTGTCTTTGAAAAATTTTCCGAAAGAGTTGAACTATAACTCAAAAACTTTTCATAACCCTCACTATTTTTAGAAATCTTCGTTCGATCCAAATAATCAATCGAGATATTTTTTGAAGTAGCAACTTCTTTTAATACCGGTACAAATCGTTTACAAGGCTCACAGGTACTTCTTCCTGAAAAAACATACACAATCTCTCCCGATTCAATGTGCTTTAAAACATCCAGAATCGTTTGCTCTTTCATAAAAGAAACATCATAAGAAGAATTGCTACTAACCGTAGGAGTCTCCTCCTCTTCCTTTTCTTCTACAGAATCTGGAAAATAACCATCGGGTATCGGATTCGGTTCTACGGGTAAAAACCTTGTAATAATTGCATCACCAAAGAAAATTAAAACCAGTACCAAGACCGAAATTACACAAAAAATAACTTGCTTTTTATGATCTTTCTCATCGCTCATTTCTTAAGCACTCCTTTTAACTGTTCAAAAACGGCTTTATAATCCTCAATTTTAGCATCTTTCTTCTCCGTCGTCCAGTAATCTTCTACACTCATCTTATTCTTAACAAACGTCGTTTCAGCATCATAATAAATAATCTTGCCATTAATGACTCCTACGACCGTAGGTGCATAAAGTCGTTTCGTTCCCATATCATCTAAAACCAAATAATCACTTAACTTTTGTAAAATATCCTTATAATTTTCATTGTAACTTTCTCGTTCATCATAAAAATTAAAATAAGAAATGACTGGATAATCTACTTCTTTGCTAGCTTCATTTAACATCTCAGCAACCATTCCACTCCAAGAATTTTCAGGAAAGCCAAAGAAAATGACTCCAGTTCCATTCGAAAGAAGAGAAAGCGTTTCAACCGCAGATAAAACCTGATAAGAATTATCAAGTCCAACATTCGGATAATCACGATAAAATAACTCATTATCAGGAAGTTCTTTCACATGATAATTGCGAGTTCCCAAATAAATAAAAGCTACTATTAAAAAAGTAAAGCAAATAAAATAAAGTACTTTTTGTATCCAAGTCATCGGTTTTCTTTTTGCTTTCATATCATCACTCACTTGTAAAAAAAGTATATCATAAAAAGGCATCCTTTACTAGATAACGAACGATCCCCCTAAAAAATTTACAATCCTCTTAACAAAAAAAAGACACTTTCGTGCCTAATTTCCATGAACTTGTTTCATAACTTCTTCTGCAAAGTCATCATGACGTTTTTCAATACCTTCGCCAACTTCATAGCGAACAACTTCTTTAATTTCTCCATGATGATTTTTTACATAAGTTTGAACATCCATATCGCCATCTTTGATAAAAGCTTGTTCTGCTAAACAAATTTCTTTAAAGAATTTATGAAGTCTACCTTCTACCATCTTACTAGCAATCTCTTCACTTTTACCTTCATTCATAGCTTGTTCTTTTAAAATTTCTCGTTCCCTAGCAACTTCCTCTTCAGGAACTTCACTACGAAATACATATTTTGGACTCATAGCAGCTGCTTGCATTGAAACATCTTTTGCAACTTCTTCCGTCGTATTAGCAAGTCTTGATAAAGCAGCAATCTTGCCACCTAAATGCAAATAAGCACCAAAAACTTCTTCATCAGACTTTTCAAGTACTGCAAATCTACGGAAAGACAATTTTTCACCAATTTTAGCAGTTTTTGCAACAATCAAATCACCAATTGTTCCCTCTGAAGTAGGTAACTTCATTGCTTCCTCCATCGTCTTGGCATTACCCTTTAATAAAGATGCTCCAATACTTTCAATCATTTGTTTAAATTCATCATTTTTACTAACAAAATCAGTTTCTGAATTCACTTCTAAAATAACAGCTTTATTTCCATCTACAAAAATATTTGCAAGTCCTTCTGCAGCAATACGTGCTTCCTTTTTACTTGCTTTAGCAATTCCCTTTTCACGAAGATAATCGATTGCTTTATCCATATCTCCATTACATTCTGAAAGTGCTTTTTTGCAATCCATCATTCCAGCACCAGTTGCTTCTCTTAAATTTTTTACCATTTCAGCAGTAATCATACTGATACCTCCTCTTTTATTTAGATAAAGATTGAATTAATTCATCTTTTTTCATTGAACTATATCCCTTAATACTTGCTTCTTTTGCCATAGCTTTTAACTCTGCAAGTGTTTTCTTGGATAAATCTTCTTTTTCTTCTTCTTGTTTTGCTACTTCATGTACTTCTTGTTCTTCTTGTTTTAAAGCTTCTTCCATAGTAGATACATTGCCTTTTTCTTTGTCACTTTTTTCATCTTTCTTCTTATCTTCTTCAGTAACATAATCTACCATTTCAAGTCCATTTGCTTCACAAATAGCATTGTTAAGTACTCCCAAAACAACTTTTACAGAACGAACTGCATCATCATTACCAGGAATAACAAAATCAACATCATCTGGATCACAATTTGTATCAACAAGACCAAATACAGGAATATTTAACTTGTGGGCTTCATGAATAGCATTAATTTCTTTTTTAGGATCAACAATAATTAATGCTTGAGGAATCTTAACCATTCCACGAATACCACATAATAAACGATTTAACTTATCGTATTCTTTCTTTAATTTAATAACTTCTTTTTTAGGTAAAACATCAAACGTACCATTCTTTTCCATTTCTTCGATTTCTTCTAAACGTTTTACACGTCTACGAATAGTACGGAAATTGGTAAGTGTTCCACCAAGCCAACGTTCAGTAACATAATAAGAATGACTTCTCTCTGCCTCTTCTTTTGCTACTTCACTTGCTTGTTTCTTGGTTCCTACAAATAAGAACGTTCCTCCATTTTCTGCAATTTTCTTAAGTTCAGCATAAGCCTCCTCAATTTTTTCTGCAGTTTTTTGCAAGTCAATAATATAAATATCTTCTCTTGCAGTAAAGATATACGGTTTCATTTTCGGATTCCAACGTTTTGTTTGATGTCCAAAATGAACTCCAGCTTCTAAAAGATTACTCATAGAAACTACGGCCATAATAAACCCTCCTTCGTTTTCACACCTGCCACAGATCAACAAATTACCTTCACCTCTTCGGCACTCGAAAATAATTCTCCCCATCGCATGTTTATTTGCTTACTAAAAGCCATTAGTATTTTATCAAATGATATGCGAATTCACAAGCATTTTTTAACAGAAACCTGCTGATTTCAAATGAAAAAATAAAATAGACACTTAACCTTTCAAGAAAAAATATAGAATAGATAATGTGGCATCAATTCTTCTAGCAACATCTTCACATAAAAGCAAAAAAAGACTAAGATATGCGACTTAATAAGTCATCTTAGCTTAAATTTATATATAAATATCAACAAATATTGGCTCTTTTAACCTTGCATGTTTACTTTCAGGTATTTTATCACTATACCTTACTAAATCATTTTTTGGAATAATTACACGGGGGGTTAAAAAGACATCAATATCACTCTTTACTCTTGCAATTTATTTTATTTCTTCTAACATTTTTTCTTTTAGTTTGTCTATATCTGTGAAAAATAAATTTGTACCTCTCTTTTTTAATCCTATCATATTTTTAAATAAACTTTTAATTTCATTTTGTAAATCTGTTGGAACTCTTAGTGGTATTCCATCAACAGTATGAACATGGTCTATATATTTTTCCAGTGTTGGAAAGGCATTTTGTAATAATATAGCAACATCTCCACCGGCAATTTTTCTAATAACTATAGTATTACAAAATCCATACTTCTCGATTTTTTTATAAATTATCTTTTGATATTTGTCAACTTTTGAACTAATCGGAATAAACCATAAAATGTCTTTATCTTTAATTGTAAAATAAGTAGGTCGCTTCTTACCTTTTTCGTGATTTTGCATTAAATTTTCATCATTAACGACATCAAAATATTCATCTTTGATGTGATATAAATAACC
>CANQXM010000009.1 GCA_947627835.1 uncultured Bacilli bacterium
TATAGGGCGTGTCTTCTACTACATCATGAAGATATCCAGCTGCTACTACTTGTTCATCATAGCCATAACTTTCTAACATTTCTCCAACACTTAACGGATGAATGATCATGGGTTTATCGGGTTCACTTTTTCTAATCTGTCCTTTATGGGCTTTCATGGCAAATTCTCTTGCTTTTTGTTTTACATTCATTTTTTCACTCCACCTCTGTTTTTCCATTTATTTTAACACGGATTTTACTCTTTCGTAAATCTTTGTTTTCTATTTAAAAAAAGGCTTAATCTTTTAGTCAAATTTAAAAAGATTTAAGCCGATTTCTTCATCAAAATATCGATCTACTTTTCCATCTATGATTGTAATTACCATTTCACAAGTTGCACTGACGATTGCACGATTTAAATGGCCCCCAAAAACGTGTCCGTTGACATCTCCAGCACTCATATGAATATGCGTATAAAACTCATCATTCATGGTATTAATTGTTCCTGATAAAGAAACAATTTCAAAATCACCGGTAAAGGTATTGGCATCATATTTTTTTTCTACTGTTTTAAATACTCCTACTGTAAAATCATTGGTTGCACCAATTGCAGATACATGAGCTAGTTTTATATTTTCTTTTAAAGCAATTTCTTTGATTTTTTCAAGGATTTCTTCTCCTTTTTCAATTCTTGCAATAATCGTTTGATTCTTTTTTTGATATTCCATATTTTTCCTTCTTTCTATTTCATCATATCATAGTTTTTTATTCTATGGTTCTTTTAAATGAACTTTATGTGTTTTCAGATGAGTGTCAAACAGCGTTTGTAAATAACCGTAAATATTGACATTTTTTAACAAATAAAAGGATAGTGATTTACACTACCCGAAATATCCGTTTCATATCTGTATAATAGTAGGTCATTAAAAGCACATAAGCAATACTAAGAAGTAATCCAGCAAGAACGTCACTGGAATAATGTACTCCCAAGTAAACTCTACTGATTAATACTAATAAAATAATCATGGTACCGATTACTGTCAATAAAATTTTAAGGCCTGTGGCAAGAGAAGATTTCCATAAGAAAAAGATTAGGAAACCAAAAAAGGCGGTTGCAGCCATTGTATGACCACTTGGAAAGCTATGACCTTTTTCTACTACTAAAGGATTTATAGAAGGACGAATTCGTCCGACGATTATTTTGATGATATTATTCATGATGACTTCTCCAATCATACTTTCGATTAAAAAGTAAAAATCAAAGAGATCATTTAGTAGAAAATAGCTTACCATAACTCCAAAGACAACGCCGATGGTACTACCAAAAAGGGTGATGATTTTCATTATTCTGGTATTTTTTGGATTAATAAAGGTAGCAACTTTTTGATAAATTCGATTATCCATCTTATCGCTTTTTTTGGTTGCTACTAAATATAAGATGGTTAAAAATGCCAAGATTAGTAACACGGCGATGATTATTTGAATGATGCTTCTTTTCATATAATCTCCCTTTTATTCTGCAAAGAAAACTTCATACCATTTAATAAAGCAATAGATATTCCAAACTTTGCGATAATTGTCTTTCTTTTTATTTTTATGATCATCTAGTAATTTTATGATGTAATTTTGTTTAAAATATTTTTTGGCAACGTCGGTATGAAAAGCCCGATTAATTTCTTCATATAAATCGTCTTCTCTCATCCATTCGCGGATTGGAACTGGAAAGCCAAGTTTCTTTTTCTTATAAGATTCATTTGGAATAACGCTTTTGGCAGCTTCTCGCAAAGCTACTTTGGTATTTTCTTTGGTTACTTTATAGGAGAAAGGGAGTCCACTTGCTACTTTGTAGATTTCTTTATCAATGAAAGGAACGCGACCTTCAATAGAATTTGCCATTGTCATCCGATCGGCTTTTTGTAAAATATCTTTCATTAACCAAAAGTAGATATCAACTGCTTGCATTTTTACAATATCGGATTCCTTTGCAAACTCTTCATAGATTGGGGCCGTAATTTCTTTTTCAGTTAAAGTAATCGGAATATTTAGGGCCTTTTTCTTTTCTTTTTTACCAAAGACACGGTTTACTCCAATATAGTTGTTTTCTAATTTTTCACCACGCCGAATTAAGAAGTTGACTCCTCTTACTTCTGGGAATAACTTACATACCGTTGCAATGGCATGGCGAATGAAGAAAGGAATTTTGTTGTACCATTTGAAAATAATATAAGATTTATAGGTATTGTATCCTCCGAATAACTCGTCGGCGCCTTCTCCTGATAAAACGACTTTCACATCTTTACTTGCTAAATTTGCAACAAAGTACAAAGCAATCGCTGCCGGATCACTCGTTGGTTCATCCATGTAGTATAGAACTTTTGGAATTGCTTCTAGATATTCTTGTTTAGTAATTTTCTTACTTTTATTGGTAATTTTAAGACGATCTGTTAGGTCTTTAGCATAGTCAATTTCATTATATTTGGGAATGTCATATCCTACGGTATAGGTTTTATCTGGTTTGGCTAAGGAAACGATGTAAGATGAATCAATTCCACTCGATAAGAAAGATCCTACTTCTACATCACTAATTTTATGATGTTCTACAGAATCTTTCATGGCTTTTTTAATTTTTTCAACACTTTCTTCATAGGTGTTTTCTTCTTCTTTAAAGGTAAGTTTAAAGTAGCGTTCGATTTTTACCTCGCCATTTTGATATGTGAGCGAATGACCTGCATCTAAGCGATAAACGTTTTTAAAGAAAGTTTCTTTGGTTGGGGTAAAACTAAAGGCCATATATGCTGGCAAGATTTCTTCATTCAATTCTTTTTTAAATTTCGGATGTTCTAAAAAGGATTTAATCTCAGATCCAAATAAGAAGGTATCTTCATTTTGATAATAGTAAAAAGGTTTGATACCAAAGTTGTCTCTTGCACAAAAAAGTTTCTTTTCTTTTTTATCCCAAATGGCAAATGCAAACATACCTCGTAGTTTCTTTGGTAAGTCACTTCCCCATTCTTCATAACCATGTATTAATACCTCGGTATCACAATTGGTTTTGAACGTATGGTTTGTTAATTCTTTTTGAAGTTCTTGATAGTTATAAATTTCGCCATTAAAGACAATCACGATGTTTTCATCTTCGTTATACATTGGTTGTTTTCCATTTTTTAGGTCAATGATGGAAAGACGACGATGGCCCAGTGCGATGGATTCATCTACATAGTATCCTTCATCATCTGGTCCTCGATGTTGAATGCGATCGGCCATTTTTTTGATAATGGTTTTCTTTTTCTTTTCTTTATCAACAAATCCTACTATGCCACACATTTTTTATTCCTCTTCTCTATTTAGTATTTTATCATAAACATCGTTTTCTATCATATTTTTACTTACAATTACACTATTATTTACCCATTGGTTCATATTCTTGACATAATCTTCACTCACTTCTTTTTTTGGAGTAAAGGTTTTTGCCTTTGCATTATAGGTTCCTGAATCACTAATCCAACTTAAATCTGAGAATATGGCAAGACCTTCGTTATCACTTAAAATATCATGACCGATTAAAAGTCTAGAATCGTATTCTACGCCGAATAAGTTTAATAGTGTTGGTAAAACATCGGGTTGACTTCCGACTTTATCGATTTCAATTTTTTCTGTGTCATTATTCCATAGGATTAAATCGCTATGGTTTACTTCAAATAATTCATCTCGATTGTAGGTTGATAGTTCATTGATTTCTTTGATGGATAGCCCATATGGATAGTGATCTCCTACTAAGCAAATTACGGTATCATCTAGGATTCCTTTCTCTTTTAAGCCATTGATTAATGATTTTAGAGCTCGATCTAAATCAATTTGACTAGCAATGTATGCCTTTACTTTATCTGTGTATGGTAAATCTTTTACTACATCGTAGTTTCTTCGATTTTCATTATAGTAGTAAGGCATGTGTCCGCTTACGGTTACATAGAAAGATACAAATGGCTCTTTATCTACATATTGTTTTAATGTGACATCCACCATTTCTTTATCATCTGGAATTATCAGTCCTTGCCAAGTGCAATCCATTAACTCTTCTAGACCACTGGCACAAGAAAGGAAGTTTTGAAATCCCAGGGTTGGCATGGTTTTATCCCGGTCATAATATGTATTATTAAAATTATGAAAGGCATTGGCTGTATAGTTTTGCTTACCAAGGGCATTACCAAGTGAAAATGGAAGATATACAGTTCCTTTATACCAAGCGTTTAATGTTTCAGCAGAAGGAACTAATCCCGTCATTAATTGAAATTCGCCGCCGGTTGTACTTAAAAATAATGGTGAATAGAAATTATTAAAATGAAAACCAGTATTGGTTAATTGGTAAAGTGTTGGGGTTAGTTCTTCAGAAAGAACTACCGAATTATAAGATTCTGCTAAAATGACAATTAGATTTTTTCCTTTATATTTTCCGGTATATTGATTTTTATTGGTAGCCGGTTCATTATTAAAATACGCATATAAATTTTTTAGGTGTTCATCGGTCGTTTCATTACTTAATTTTTCAAAGTCGATATCCATTTTATTGTACTTCATTTCTTTTAATTCATTTGGAAGACGAGGAATTAAGACAATGTCTTCTTCAAAACCGATGATAGCTCGTTCAATATCTAGGATTTCTGCTGTCAAAAGTCCAAATTCTTGAATGGAACTTACCAAATCATTATTTTCAAAGTACAATTTAAATGCTGATTTTTGTTCTTCTTTAAAAGGAAGAAGCACAAGAATTGCTAGAACGTAACTTACTAAAATTGAGATGAGTAGGCATTTTTTTTCGAAATGATAACTGGTTGGAATTTTTTTCTTGGTTTCTTTTAGTAAAAAATAAAGGAATGGAACGAAGAAAAGCCAGAGTGGATGCAAGTGTTCTCTTACGGATATAAAGAATATATCTATAAAATCAAATGCTTGAGATGCCATGGTGGTTACATGAATGGTAAAAGGAACCGTTAGTAAGTTGATATAAAGATAACTTCCTGCAAAAATTAGACACAATAATAAGGTAATGATACCGGTGATGATTTTATTGGTGCGATTTGAAAAAAGGGTTGATAACAAGGTAAAACAAAGTGCTAAGAAAAGAGAAAAGAAAGTGGTGTAGATTAGTCCAAAATGAAATACTTGATGATGAAAATAGTATCCATGCCAACATTCTAAGTACATAATCATGAAGAAATAGTAAGCAGCGATGCGATATGTCTTTTTCATTTTCTCCCTCTTTTCATGTTCTTTTATTTTAACATAAAACCAGATTATTTGTAAAAAAAAGTCGAAAAAAACTAGCCTTTGCTAGTTAATCTTTGTAGAGAGATAAATTGACCTTTTCTTTTTCTAAATCAATGCTTGTTACATAGCATTTGACAATTTGACCTACATGAACTACTTCTTTGGGATCTTTAATATAGGATTTACTTAATTTTGAAATATGAATTAAGCCATCATTGTGTAAACCGATATCTACGAAAGCTCCAAAAGATACTACGTTACGGATTGTTCCTTCTAATTCCATGCCCTCTTTTAAATCTTCAATGTTTAACACATCACTTTTTAAGGTAATGGTTTCAAGTTCATCACGACGATCGATTCCCGGATTTTTTAATTCCTCAATGATATCTGTAAGTGTATAAGTATCTATTTGTAGTTGTTCGCTCATTTTCTTGATATCAATTTGATCTAGTTTTTCTTTAAAATCGGGTGTATCGATATTTTTTAAGTCAAGATGATAAAGATGAAGCATCTTTTCGGTTAGTTCATAACTTTCGGGATGAATTTTCGTTCTATCTAAGGGATTTTTGCTATCTAAAACGCGTAAGAAACCAATTGATTGCTCGAATATTTTCTCAGATACCCCATTTAAAGAGCGAATTTCTTCACGGTTTTGAAAAGGCTTTTTGTTTTTGTATTCTAAAATACTTGCAATGGCTTTTTTGTTTAAACCAGAAATATATTTTAAAATGCTTGCACTTGCTGTATTAATGTTGACACCTATTTTATTGACAATCTTTTCTACGGTAAAATCAAGGGCATTTTCTAAATTTTTTTGATTGACATCATGTTGGTATTCTCCTACACCAATGCTTTTGGGATCAATTTTTACTAATTCAGAAAGAGGATCTTGGACTCTTCTACCAATGGAGATGGCACTGCGTTTTTCTACTGTTAAATCTGGAAATTCTTGAATGGCTAATTTACTTGCTGAGTAGACGCTTGCTCCTGCTTCACTTACTAAACTATATTTTACATCTAAGCCTTTGATGGCTTCTGCTACAAAGGATTCACTTTCTCTAGAAGCGGTTCCATTTCCAATGGCAATGACATTGACTTGGTATTTATTGATTAAGTTTCTTAAAATTTCACAGCTTTTGACTTTTTCATTTTTGGGTTCATGTGGATAAATGGTACTAATTTCTAGCACTTCTCCTTGGGGATTTAGGACTGCTAGTTTACAACCGGTTCGAAATGCCGGATCAAATCCTAGGACGGTAGCATTTTTAAGGGGTTTCGTCATCAATAAGTTTTCTAAGTTTTCTTTAAAGGTTTCAATCGCTTTTTCTTCGGCTTTTTCCGTTAAGTCATTTCTAATTTCTCTTTCGATACTTGGCAAAATTAATCGTTTTAAGGCATCTTTGATGGCTTCTTTTACAACGGGTACTACAAAAGAAGAAGGGTTTTTGATGCATTTTTGATTTAAGAAATCGGTGATTTTCTCTTCATCACTTTGGATTGAAACGGATAAGATGTTTTCACTTTCCCCTCGGTTAATGGCAAGGGTTCGGTAGTATTTCATACTTTTTATGTAATCTTTAAAATCGTAGTACATTTCATATACTTTTTTCTCATCCTGTGCGTTTTTCTTCTTTTTGCTTTCTAAAATACCATTTTTTGTTATTTCATTGCGAATGTATTTTCGGTAGTAAGCATTATCACTTACCCATTCACTGATAATGTATTTTGCTCCCGTTAAAGCTTCTTCTGTTTCCATTTGATATCCACTTGCTAGGGTGTTTAAGTCCCCACTCATAGGAAAACTCATGATTTTTTTAGCAAGAGGTTCCAGTCCTTTTTGGATGGCTTCGCTAGCTTTCGTTTTTTTGTGTTCTTTAAATGGCCGATACAGATCTTCTACTTCCGCAAGTTTGGTGCAAGCTTGAATGCTTTTTTCTAGATCTTCAGTAAGCATTTCTTTTTCTTTAATTAACCGAATGACATCTTCTTTTCGTTTTTCTAAGTTTGTTAAGTACTGATATTCGGTTTCAATCACGCGAATTTGTTCTTCATCAAGGGCTCCAGTCATTTCTTTTCGGTACCGTGCAATAAACGGAATGGTAGCTCCTTCACTTAGTAATTTTAAAACACTTTCTACTTGTTTTTCTTGAATATTCATTCTTTGTGCTAATTCTTGTTTTATATTCATGTTTATTCCTCCAAAGAAAAAGATAGATTTCTCTATCTAATCACTTATTTTTAATTTTGCTCGGAAGGTTTTTCCAATATCCTCGGTTTGATCAAACTCGGTATTTAAATATTTGATTTTCAGAGTAAAGTTTTTCGTTTCCCCAGAACTGATTTTAAGTCCGGTTTTCAAATCGGTTTCTTCCGTTGTAGTACTTGGTAAAGTGACATGATCATTTTCAGAGATTATTTCGTTTAAGCCATCGGATAAGATAACGATTAAATCATCTTGATTCACTAAATTATTGGTAACGCTTTCCCATACTAAACGATAGGTAATTGTTCCTGAACTATCATTTTTTACTTGGAATGTTTTGGTAATTTCCTCTCCTGGAATTAGGTTACCACCGACAATTTCACTATCTCCACCGGTTAAGGAAAATTCAATATTTCCTGCGGTTAATCCAGTGCCAAAGTCTGCATCTTCATTTTGCTTTATGGTTGCAGTGAAAAAGGCATAAGTTCCTGCTACAACAACCCCAATTAAAATAATGATTGATACAACAAGCGTGATAACTAATAATCTATTATCTTCTGATTTCATAAAATCATCCTATTCTCTACTATTTATTATCTTAAATTATTTGTTTTTTGTCAATTCTTTACTCATGATTCTGGCAAGGTTATGGCTATTTTTCCAGAGATATTTTTGCCAAGATCGGTAGAATCGGTCGTATTTTGATAAGAAATTATGATTTTGATAAGCAAAACACTATTTGGTTGAATGGTTGCTGCATCATAAAGTGGCATATCCATTGTTGGGAAAATTTCTTGATGAATAATCCGATTTTCATTGACATATAAATCATAGGTAAGGTTTGAAAAGTTATTTAGTTCATTTCTTACTTCTTTTGCTACAACACTGTAAAGTTTTTCTTCTTCGGTTGGATTTTTCACGGTTAAGGTAAGGGTTTTCTCTTCACTTTTTTTGATATTTTCAAAGGTAAATCTTTTGGGTTCTTCCATTTCTAGGTTTTCTTCAGTTTTAATTGGTGGTTCTTTTTGGAGTACTTTTTGAAGTCCGATGATTCCTACTCCTAGAAGTAGAACGATCAGAACTGCACCAATTCGCATTTTATCGGTTTTCGTTAATTTCTTTTTCATTTTTGATGACTGATATAAATGGCAGCGGTTGCTCCTTCTGCTGCAGCAGTAACAATTTGATATACCTTTTTAATAATGATATCGCCGACGGCGAAGATGCCTTTCACCTTGGTTTCATAGTTTTCATCTACCATAAAGTATCCCACTGGATTTGTGATTTCTAAGTCTTTTGCAAAATCGGTTTTCGGTGCATAACCAATGTAGATAAATAAGGCACTAACGGGAATGGTTTTTTCATTGTTAATTTCAATGGATGCTAAGTGTCCCTCTTCTTCATTTACTTTGGTAATGACGGAGTTATACACAAATTCGACATTCGGACAAGCCTTAATTCGTTTAATTAATTCTTCACTTGCACGAAATTCATCACGACGATGAATTAAATAAATTTTTTTCACAATTTTAGAAAGGTATAAGGCTTCTTGAAGGGCACTATTTCCTCCCCCAACGACGGCGATTTCTTTCTCTTTATATAGAGTTCCATCACAGAGCGCACAAGTACTGATTCCTTTTCCTACTAGTTCTTTTACGTTTGGAAGGTCTAATAAAATGGGACTTCTTCCGGTTGCTACAATGACGTTTCTAGCGTAGTACACTTCTTCATTGGTTTCTACTTTTTTTCGATCTTCGACAACGGACAATTTAGTTACTTCAGCAATTTTATAAGGAATTTGTAAGGTACGAATTTGATCAAATAAGTTCATCGATAAATCAGGACCTGCAATGGATTTGATGCCTGGATAGTTTTCGACATTATCAATGATGTTGATGATTCCTCCGGGTCTTTCTTTTTCTAATATGAGAACACTTAATCCGGCTCTTTTGGCATAGATGGCTGCACTGACCCCTGCAATTCCCATCCCGATGATAATACAATCGTAAGTCATATGATTCCTCCTTTAAAAATGAATGGATGTTGTATTTTCTTCGCTGTATAAATCTTCAAATTTACTTTTTCTACTTAAAATCATAAAAGCAAACATGGCTATTACAAATAAGATGACGGAAACAAGTTGAGCGACACGGAATCCTCCTAGCATTAAGGAATCGGTTCGCAATGATTCGATGAAGAAACGTCCAAAACTATACCACATCAGATAAATACAAGTTAGTTGTCCAACTTTTAGGTATTTGTATTTTCTTGCTAAAAGAAGAACAATGACTCCGAGTAAGCACCATAATGATTCATAGAAGAATGTTGGATGATAGTAGTGGCCGTTAATATATAAGCCTTCAATGATGATATTTGGAATATGGTATCCTTGAAGAGTTTCTAGGGTTGTTTCAATGCCATGCGCTTCCCCATTAAAGAAGTTTCCCCATCTACCGATGGCTTGTCCTAGTAGCACAGAAACGGTTGCCATATCAGTAATTTTAAAAGTTCGTACTTGATAACGATGACAATAGAAAGCAATGGTTAAGAATCCAAAGAGTAAGCCCCCATGGATGGCAAGCCCTCCTTCCCAAATTTTGAAAATAGATAAGGGATCTGATTGATAGATGGACCAATTAAATACGACATAGTAAAGTCTTGCTCCGATAAAACCTATGATTACAGACCAAAAGAATAAATTAAAAATAAAATCAGATGGATAGTTATGTCTTTTTGCTTCTTTTTGTAATAGATAATATCCTGCAATCACCGCAAGTAATATTAAAACGGAATACCATTTGATTTCAAATCCGCCGATTGAAAATATAACTGGATTCATGTTTGATTCTCCTAACTTGAATCATTATATCATTGTTTTTGCTAAAAAAAAAGAAGGTCTTCCTTCTTTTCTCGGTTATTTTTTTAAGGTTCTTGCTCTGGTTTGTTCTTGATTTACGACTAAGTCGTCTTCTTTAAAGAATCCTTCATATGCAACAAATTTATTATTTTGATAAGAATGTTCATTGGTTGCACGTACTCCAATGTATTCATAACCAGCTTCTAAAGCTTTGACAATTTCTTCCGTATCGGTAAATCCTTTGATTTCTCCTTCAGGTGATTTTAAGAAAATGGCATCGGCTTGTTTTTCAGTTCCTGCTTTATAATATGGTGTATAAGGTTTTACTCCGATGGTATCTGCAGATTTATAAATAGATGCATCTTCTTTAATTGTAAAAGTACTATTTTGATCTGGCATTTGTTCTAAAATTTCTAGAATTTCATCATCGACTGTTTTCGTTTCTTCTTTTGGATTTGTAATGGTAATGGTCGTATTTGATGGTTTGTTATTCTTATCTAGTTCTTCTTCATTTTGTTGTTTGTGTTTTGCTACATAGTTACTGCAACCTTTAAGTCCTAAAGCTGCTACGAGTGCAACCACACCACAAACCATGATGGCTTTGGCATGTTTTTTAATATCTTTCGCAACATCTTTGATGGTTTTCTTTTCTTTTTTAGCAAGATCTTCTTTTTTCACATATGAATATTTACTTTTTAAAGGATTACCAAAATCGACATCATAACCGGTTAGTTGATAACCATCATTTAAAGCATTTTCTAATTCTTCTTTACTTCCTACAATGTTATAATCGTTGTCTTTTTGAATGAAGTAACCAATAATTTTTCCGCTTTTGCCTTTTTTAATTTTCTTTTTCCCCGTTTGATTTAAGAATTCTTCTTCGCTTTCCATTTGCATAATATCATTTGTTAATACGACTTTTTCATCGATGTTAAAGCATTCTTTTACTTCTTGATTATTTTTGTGGCGATAAGCTTTTTCTTCTTCCATCTTTTTTGAAATACATTCTTTGACTTTTGGAAGCATTTCTTCTTCTACATGATAATGTTGATAATCGATGTTTCCGAGTTCTTTTTCGATGTCTTCAACTTTGTTATTTGGATTATAAAGTCCAAGATCTTCTAGGATTTCCATGGCTAAACTATCCATGATGTATTCTTGTAATTTCTTTTTAAAAATACTCCATTCTTTTTCGCTCATGTTTTCACATTGGAAGTCTTCTTTTTGGGCGTTTTCTACTTTTTTATAGAATGCCATTAGTTCTGGTGCAGGAATTTCATCAACTTTATCACACCAAATGTTTAAGCTTTCTTTGATATTTCTTTTAATTTCTTTTTCTTCTTTAATTTTTCTTAAACATTCTTCTAAGTAATTTACCAAGGTTTCTTTTTCTTGGATGGTAAGTCCAAAGGTTTCTTTATTCTTTTTGTAAGTATTTAATTCATCTTCTACCCGTTCAAAATCCTCTAATTTGGTATTCTTGGCATTTGCAATTAAGTTTTTCGTAAACATCGCTGCATCTTTATTTTCTAAGATTTTTTCGATGATTTCTTTTTCTTCTTTGCTAATGTTTTCTTTTTTCTCACTTAAAACTAACTCACCTGGATTTGAAACAACAATCTCATAATTAACATCATAACCAAATTTTTCAAGGATGGTTGCAATAATAATCTTCATTTCTTCATCGGTTAAGTTTAATTCTTCTTTCATGGTTTCATCAAAGAATTCTCCTCTTTTGATTTGAAATAGGATGTCTTCTTTTTGACGATCATTTAAGTGATCATAATCAAGTTTACTAAAAGCAAGAATCATTTTTTGATAGAATGCATGTCGTTTTTCTTCTTCGTTCATTTCTGGATTACTTTCTTTTTCTACTTTGATTTCTTTTAATTGTTCTTCGATGTATTTTACTACGACTTTCTTTTCTTTTTTAGTTAATCCTAGTGCTTTTCTATCGTTTTTAAATTCTTCAAAAATTTGTTCTGCACTTTTTTCTTCTGCATTTCTATTTACTGCGTTATCTAAGATTTCTTTAATCTTTGCAGCAACTTCTGGTCGATTTAAAATTTCTTTTTTCATAAAAATCCCCTCTATTAAGGCAGGGAGCTTGGATTTTTCGTATCTTTTTGCCAAAATCCCCTCTGCTTGACGTTCTATTCTAGCTTATTTTTATTGATTTGTCAATTATAATAAAAAGAAGAAATCCCTGGAGATTTCTTACAAATATTTTTGTAGCCACTGTCCTGTATAGGATTCTTTTACTTTGCTTACTTCTTCTGGGGTTCCACACGCTACAACGGTTCCTCCACTTTTTCCACCTTCTGGACCTAAATCGATGATATGATCGGCGACTTTAATGACATCTAGGTTATGTTCGATTACAATGACGGTATCGCCATTATCAACAATTCGATTTAAGATAGCAAGTAATTTTTTAATATCTTCTGTGTGAAGTCCAGTGGTTGGTTCATCTAAGATAAATAGGCTTTTCCCCGTTGCTTTCTTTTGGAGTTCTTTAGCAAGTTTTACTCTTCCGGCTTCTCCTCCAGAGAGGGTTGGAGCGCTTTGACCCAGCTCAATATAGGTTAAACCAACATCCATTAATACATCCAATTTTTGTTTAATTTTTGGAACATTGGCAAAGAATTCGGTTGCTTCATTTACGCGCATTTTTAAAACATCTTCGATACTTTTTCCTTTGAACTTAATGTCTAGGGTTTCTTTATTATATCTTTTTCCTTTACATACTTCACAAGGAACATATACATCTGGTAAGAAGTGCATTTCTATTTTCTTTACACCATCGCCCCAGCAAGCTTCACAACGTCCACCTTTGACGTTAAAGGAAAATCTTCCTTTGTCATATCCGCGCATTTTACTTTCTTTGGTAGTAGCAAATAACTCCCGGATGTCATCAAAGACTCCTACATAGGTTGCGGGATTACTTCTTGGGGTTCTTCCGATAGCATCTTGGGTAATCATGACGACTTTATCAATATGATTTAAGCCTTTTACTTCTTTACATTTGCCGGGTATTTCTTTGGAACGATATAAGTTTTGAGCAATGGTTTTATATAACACTTCATTTACCAAGGTACTTTTTCCAGATCCAGAAACACCAGTGACACAAATAAATTTACCAAGTGGGAATTTGACATTGATTTTCTTTAGGTTGTTTTCTTCGGCTTTGATTACTTCTAAGTATTTTCCATTCCCTTTTCGACGATGTTTTGGCACTTCAATTTTTTCAATTCCCGCTAAGTATCTTCCTGTCAAACTTTTTGGATTTTTCATGACTTCTTCTGGGGTTCCACAAGCTACGACATTTCCCCCTTCGGTTCCAGCACCGGGTCCAATATCAATTAAATAATCACTTGCTAACATGGTATCGGTATCATGTTCTACGACGATTAAGGTATTTCCTAAATCCCGCATTTCTTTTAAAGAGTTAATTAGTTTTTCATTATCCCGTTGATGAAGTCCAATACTTGGTTCATCTAAGACATACAAAACCCCCGATAATTTACTACCAATTTGAGTAGCAAGACGAATTCGCTGACTTTCTCCACCGGAAAGTGTTCCTGCCCGACGATCTAGCGTCAAGTATTCAAGTCCAACATTTTGTAAGAATTCCAAGCGATTGTCAATTTCTTTTAATAATAAGCGACTGATTTCTTCTTGTTCTTTATTTAGTTTTAAGTTTTGTAAAAATGAACGAAGTTCACCGATACTCATCTTCGTCATCTCATAAATATTTTTCTTATTAATATAAATAGACAAAATGCTATCTTGTAATCTAGAACCGTGACATTTATTACATTCTTGTTCCACCATAAAGGTTTCTAGCCATTCCCGAATCCAAGCACTTGAAGTTTCCATATAACGACGTTCGAGGTTATTGATTACCCCTTCATAATAATCATTGCTATAGCGAACGTTTCCGTTTTTGGCTACGTATTTGACCGAGATTGGTTCTGGGGTTCCATATAAAATGATCTTCATTTTTTCTTTGGAAATTTCTTTCACGGGCGCATTCATATCAATGTGATATTTTTCACATACAGCTTGCATGGTCGTATTATGAATGTTGTTATCTATATTATACGCAACGATTGCACCCTCATTTAAGCTTTTTTCTTTATCCGGAATAATTAAGTCTTCATTAATTTTTTGTTTGGTTCCCAAGCCTTTACATTCTTCACAAGCTCCATAAGGAGAATTAAAAGAAAACATTCTGGGTTCTAAAGCTCCAATCGAGTAATTACATTTTAAGCAGGCATAGTTTTCACTCATCAAAATTTCTTCTTGATCTATAACATTGATTAACACAAGTCCTCCTGCTAATTTGGTACTTGTTTCAATGGCTTCAAAAATACGACTGCGCTCTTCTTCATGAATGACAACCCGATCAATGATAACTTCAATGGTATCTTTAATATTTTTTTCTAGTTTGATTTCTTCTTCTAAGCCATAAACGGTTCCATTTACTCTTACTCTTGAATAACCATCGGCTTGCAAGCTTTCAAAAAGATCTTTATGGGTTCCTTTTTCTCCTCGTACTACGGGTGCTAAAATCTCAATTTTGGTTCCTTCTTTTAATTCCATGACTTTATTTGTCATTTCTTCAATACTTTGGGAAGTAATCGGAATGTGATGATGAGGACAGTAAGGGGTTCCAATCCGTGCAAATAAAAGTCTTAGAAAATCATAAATCTCGGTAATGGTTCCTACTGTACTTCGTGGATTTTTATTGGTTGTTTTTTGATCGATGGAAATACTTGGCGAAAGGCCTTCAATGGAATCCACATCTGGTTTTTCAACATTGCCGATAAACTGACGCGCATAGGCACTTAGACTTTCTACATAACGACGTTGTCCTTCGGCGTAGATGGTATCAAATGCCAAACTACTTTTTCCAGAACCGGATACTCCTGTCATGACTACTAATTTATTTTTTGGGATTTCAATATCAATGTTTTTTAAATTATTTTCTCTTGCTCCCTTTATCACAATTTTATCCATTTTTGTCACCTCATTGTTCCTTATTTTAACACTTCTTGTTTATTTCATGCAAAATTAATATAGCAAACATTGGTTTGTGTGTCAATTCTTTTTGTTACATGATTTTTTTTCGTTTAAAAAAGATGCTTCTTTCGCATCTTTATTCTTTTGCTTCTTCTTTGGAAGTATCATATTCGGTTGTTGTTCCATCCACGGATACTATTAGATTTCCGTTTTCTTCTAGATTTACTTCATCATACCAAGTTCCCTCTAGAATGGGTTCAAAGCTTGCATTGTAAACTTGGATTTTTTCTTCTTTTAATGTTTTTTGATGGAACAAATAAAATGTTGCTTGATTATTTTTTAGTTCTTCCATCCAATACGTAGTTAAATCACTTTTAGCCATTTCTATTTGTTTTATTTCTTCCATGGTTTTATAGTTTACAACTGTAAAGATTTCTTTTTCTTCTCCTTCTTTTTGATTTAGGTAAAGGTCTTTGGTAATTAAACTAAAACTTTGCGATTCAAAAGGGGTTAGGACTTCTTTTTTTTCTAAATCATAGAAGGCGGTTTTTCCTTGATCATTCGTTAAACTAATTCCTAAAATTTGATTTTGATCTTTTAAGAATTCTACTTCATTAATCGGTTCACTCGTATTAATAACTTCTTTATAACCGGTTTTATAATTATAAATATAATTTACTTTATCCCATAATACGGTTTCATTATCTTCTTTACTGATATGAAAAACCATACAGTCTTCTACTTCACATACATAGGTGTTTATAATTCGTTTTAAGCTGCCATTTTTGGTCCAAGTTAATCCTTCTTTTTCGTCTTCATATAAGTAGAGTTCTTTTAAGTTTTCTTCCTTTTTAATACGATTCATTTCACTATGAATGTAACCATCCACGATTAGATTTGATAATTCTTCGGCTTTTTCACTTTCAAAAGGGAGCAAGTAATATCGTTTATTCTGACCGTTATAAATGGTAATGCCTTCTTCATTGGAAGGGGATTTCATTGTTTGTCTTCCTTTTAATAAACGACGCAATAATTTAATGGTATTATAATCCGTCTTTTTTAATAAATAAGCATTTTCATATTCGCCATCTTGTTCTACTTTTTCAATTTTTCCACTTTGGTTATAAAAGTTATAGGTAATATCTTGAGCGTTTTCGTATTCAAATGATATTTTAAATAAAATCCCATTTTCGAGCGTATCTTCATGAACAAAAAATAATACTAAGAAGAAAATGACAATAATCGCGATTAAAGAACCAATTAGATAGAATCCCTTTTTACTTTGCATATCTACACCTCAAAGAATCTTGTATTTGTATTTTATCATATTTTTTCTAGAAAAAAAATGTATTGTGAGTAAGTTTATGACCGTTTTTCTAAAACTTCCATTAAATTTGGAAGCATTTGTTTTTTTCTGGATACTAATCCTTCAATAAAGGTTGCTTCTTCCATATTTTCTACATCAAATGAATCTGCCAATATTTCTTGAGCGTCTTGATTATATAAGACATATGAACCATTTTTAATGACATCGGTGATAAATAATGTAACTACATCGTATTCACCTTTTGCAATTTCATCTAATTTTTGAATATATTTTTCAAGAGAACCTTTGATATCATCAATATCCATGGTTATAATCTGACTGATTCCTAACGTTGTATTTCCAACTTTATAAGATTTGAAATCTTGATAGAATACATCTTCAACGGTCATTCCTTTAATTGAACTTGCTTCAGTAAGCATTTGTTTTCCATAGCTTTCTAAGTCGACGTTGGCAATCTTGGCAAGGTTTTCAGCAGCAATCCGGTCTTCATTCGTTGCTGTTGGACTTTTTAAAATCAAGGTATCAGATAAGATTGCTGAAAGCATAAGTCCTGCAATATGTGGCGGGATTTCAACGTGATCTTCTTCAAACATTTTATAGATGATGGTACAAGTACAACCCACCGGCATGGAACGAAAGTTAATAGGAATATTGGTTCCAATGGCTCCTAGGTTATGATGATCAATGATTTCCGCAATTTCTGCTTCTTCAATTCCAGGAACACTTTGTTCTAAATTGTTATGGTCTACTAAAATAACTTTTTGTTTCGTATATTTTTCTACATCTGTAACTTTCATAAGACCTAAACATTCTTTTTTACGATTAATGACCGGATAGTTGGTATGACCGAGTTTATTTGCTAAATCAATAAATTCAGTTCGGTAATCTAAGTGATTTACCGTCGTTGGTGCACGGTTGATGACAAGTGTCGAAATATAATTACTTAAGGTAATAGCATTTCCGGTATTAAAGGTATCTAAATCTGTAGAAATGACATTAATTTTATTTTTCTTTGCTTTCTCTACTAAATCGCTTGGTAGTTCATGGTTTCCAGTTAAAATAATTAATTTAACACCACAATCCATTGCGTATTCAATAATTTTATAGCGATCACCGATGATTAAGATATGATTTTTTTGAAAAGCAATATCACTTAGAATGGTTCTACTTTGATACCCACCGATCATGATTTCACCTTCAATTTCTTCATCAAATTGGAGTAATGATTTACCATTTACGGCATTTACAATGTTTTGATAAGATGTATTTACTTTGTCTTTTTCGCCTTCTACTAACAGCATGGCAATTTCTTTTAACGTTACAAAACCAGTTAATTGTTTTTTCTTATTAACTAATGGTAAAGCCGTACAAGCTTTTTGTTGCATAAAATGAATGGTATCTTTAATGGATGTTGTTTCTAGTATGTAGGCTTTTTTATTATATTCAATGTTTCGAAGTTGAACTTTGACATTATTTAAATATTCTGGTTCTTTTACATGAAAGTAATCTAAAACAAATTTTGTTTCTTTATTAATATGTCCCAAAACTCGAGGTGTTGTATTTTCTCCTAAAGCATTTTTTAAGTAAGATAAACTAATGCTTGCACAAACACTATCGGTATCTGGATTACGATGACCAAAAATATATATATTTTCCATATTTTCCCTCTTTTCGCGCTTTCAAGTATAGCACAAATGCCCCTACTTTCAAAGCATTTTTATGAAATTTCACTTTTCATTTCAAATAAGACATCCCGTAGTTCCATCGCTCTTTCAAAGTCTAAATTCTTCGCTGCCAGTTTCATTTCTTCTTCTACTCGTTCAATCATGCTAATCATTTCTTTTTTATTCATCTTTGGAGCTGATTTCTTTTCTTTACGGATATTGGTAACGACTTCTTTAATTTCTTTTTCAATGGTCTTTGGAATGATATGATGTTCTTCGTTATATTTTTCTTGGATTTGTCTTCTTCGTTTGGTTTCTTCAATGGCTTCTTTCATCGCATCGGAGATGATATCTGCATACATAATGACGTGACCGCTGGCATTTCTCGCACAACGTCCAATGGTTTGAATTAGGCTTCGACCACTTCGTAAAAAGCCTTGTTTATCTGCATCTAAAATACAGATTAAACTTACTTCTGGAATATCAATTCCTTCTCTTAACAAGTTAATTCCTACTACACAATCATAAATACCTGCTCGCAAGTCATGAATAATTTTTAATCGTTCTAGGGTTTTAATTTCATTATGGAGGTAAGCTACTTTAATATTCATTTCTTTTAAGTAATTGGTTAGTTCTTCACTCATGCGAATTGTCAAGGTGGTAATTAAAACTCGTTCATTTTTGGCTATTCGCTTTTGAATTTCACTAATGATGTCGTCCACTTGTCCTAGAGATGGTTTTACTTCAATGGTTGGATCTAATAATCCGGTTGGACGAATAATCTGTTCCACGTAGTTACCATTTACTAATTCTTTTTCATAATCTCCAGGAGTTGCAGAAACATAGATGACTTCATTGATCTTTTTTTCAAATTCATCGTATTTTAAAGGCCGGTTGTCAAGTGCACTTGGCAAGCGAAAACCATAATCGACGAGGGTTTGTTTTCTTTGTCGATCGCCATTATACATTCCTCTTACTTGAGGAAGGGTTACGTGCGATTCATCTACTACTAATAAAAAGTCTTTGGGAAAGAAATCAATTAAACAAGTTGGCGTTTCACCGGCTTCTCTTAAAGCTAAATGCCGTGAGTAGTTTTCTACCCCACTACAAAAGCCTGTTTCTTTTAACATTTCGATGTCATAGTTGGTTCTTTCTCTTAAACGTTGTTCTTCAATTAATTTATTTTGACTTTTTAATTCTTCTAAGCGTTCTTGTAATTCTTTTTCAATCCGTCTTATGGCTTCTTGCATTTTTTCATCGCTGGTGACAAAGTGACTGGCAGGAGAAATGGTTACCGTTTTAATTTCTTTGATGATGGCTCCGGTTAAGGGATCAAATTTGTATAAGCGATCTACTTCATCCCCAAAAAGTTCAATTCTTGTGGCGTGTTCATGTTCGTTGACTGGAATGATATCAATCGTATCTCCTCTTACTCGGAATGTTCCCCGGTGAAAGTCTAAATCACTTCGTTCATAAGTCATATCAATTAGTTTATTGATAATATCATTTCTTTTGATTTGGTCGTGAATGGATAAAACCAGCATCATTTTTTCATATTCTTCTTTTTCTCCAATCCCATAGATACAAGATACACTCGAAACAACAATGGTATCTGGATAATTAATTAAAGCACTGGTTGCAGCATGACGTAGTTCATCGATTTCATCATTAATTGAAGAATCTTTTTCAATGTACGTATCACTACTTGGGACGTAGGCTTCTGGCTGGTAATAATCATAATAGGATACAAAGTACTCTACATGATTGTTTGGAAATAACTCTTTAAATTCGGCATAGAGTTGTCCTGCTAACGTCTTATTATGAGCCAGTATCAAAGTTGGTTTATTTACTTCTTTGATAACATTAGCAATGGTAAATGTTTTTCCAGTTCCGGTTGCACCCAGTAATACTTGATGCTTTTTTCCTTCTTTGATTCCTTTTACCAGTTTTTCAATCGCTTGTGGTTGATCGCCACTCGGTTTATATTTTGATACTAAATCGAACATTTCTTGTCCTCCTTATTTTTCTTTTTTTCTAATCGTTCTTTTAATTTTTTTCTTATTTCTTCATCTTTCTTTTTATTTTCCATACATTTAATTTGATAGTTATATTCTAAATTAGCAAGGTGATAGCCATATTTTTGAATAGTCATAGTAGGATTATACAAGTTAAATCCAATTTCAAATTCACGGTAGTATTTGATAGGAATTTTAAAGTATCCTGGTTTTTCCGGCCACGGAATTTGTTTATAAGTTTCTTCATCACAAGAAAGATCAATATCACTTGTCGTTTTTAAGATATCTTGTAATACCAAAGAAGCTCCACTAATAATGATTACTTTTTCTTTATCAAGGGGTAATTCTTTTAATTTTTCTAATATTTCTTTTTTATTCATTTTGGTCCCTCATTTTTAGATTATCATAATGACAAGAAAAAAGATAGTTTTCACTATCTAAATTCGTACTCCATCTTGAAGTTCAAATGTATATTGTAAAGTTTTTCCTTGCATTTCATTTCCAGTTTGGTAATCCATCCACATTAAGAAGTTATATTCTTGGGTTTCCCCAATGATGTCTTTGGTAGTTAAAGAGAAATAATACGCATCGTTATCTTCATAAATAAAGTAGTCTTTTAATGGTTTTACTTCTTCTACAAATAATGTATTCATACAATGATAATCAAGTGAAGAAGTTTTCCATACTTTTAATAAAAGCGTATAAGTTTCCTTGGTAAGCGTATCATTTTTTACTTTAATCGTCATCGGATTTAATGTTTGAATGGCTTTTTCATCTTCCATTGGAAACATTGGCCCTTGAGCCCGCGTATCTACTTCGAGTGTTGTATAGGTTGCTCCTTCATAGAAGGCAGCTGTGGCTAAATGACTTCCAATATTTAAGGTTTTCCATAATGGGTAACTAATCATAATTACTGCTAGCATAATGGTAATTTCAACCAATTTCCAGTGAATAATGTTATCAATCTTTCTCATAATATTATTCTTCCCCCTGTGATGGCTTAATTATACCATATTTTCGGTAAAAACGCAAATTTAAGCATGAAAAAGAAGCAAATGGGGCATCACTTGCTTCTTTTATTTACGACGTTTTCCTTTATTTTGTTTTTTCTTGTTTTCATTATTTTTTAGTTTTGGTAATGAGAAGAGGTTGTTTTCTGTCGTTTCTTTTTTCTTATTTACTGACATTTTCTTTAGTTCATGTTTGGTTTCTATTGGGTCTGGTTCATTTTCTTGACGATCTAAGTTGTACCGACGTTTTA
This sequence comes from uncultured Bacilli bacterium, assembly GCA_947627835.1. GTDB lineage: Bacteria > Bacillota_I > Bacilli_A > RF39 > UBA660 > MGBC162267. The sequence continues at coordinate 21,596 of CANQXM010000009.1, forward strand.
ATTCTTTCTTGATCTCTTCTTTTTGTTTGTTTTCTTTCTTTTCTTTTTGTTTTTCACTATCTAGTGCGTAATTTACTTTTTTCTTAGCTGTAGATAGTTTAATGATTTTTACAATGTCACTTATAATGATAAACAAAGCAGGAAGTACGACTACTAACAGCCATCCAGCAGAGTTACTTATAAAACGCTGAACGCGTCCTAGTTGAGGAATCTTAATGAATACTTTTCCTAAAACGTTTTGAAAGGCTACACTTGCGGTATCTGGGGTTTGGTTATTATCGCCTTGGGTTCGATATTCAATGCCATTTTCAGTTTCTAAGATGGCTACAACACGGTGCGTTACGGTTAGACCTTTGGAAATGGTACTGGTTGAAATGAAGGTAATGATATCTCCGACATGGATATCTTCTGGCTTGTCAACTTTCACATCGACGATGACATCATAGATATTTAAATTTGGTGTCATACTTGGACTTACAATGGTATATAACCCAACCGCAGGAGCAAATCGTTCTCCTTTGCTGGCATAAATCTTATTTGCTACAAAGTAATACAATAAGAATGCTGCTATGAGTACTAAAATAATTAAAATAGTCCATGAAATGACGTTGGCAATGAATTTTGCTACTTTTTTAAAGCCGTTGTAATTTTCTTTATGTTTCATAGCACCCTTCCTATTCTATATTCTCTTTTTATTATACGCGAATGATAGGAAAAAGACAAGGCATTATTTTCTTACTCCCGAGTTTTGCAGTTGACCTAAATCCAAATCCTATTTAATGCCAGTTAGATACTGGATTTTTTTATGTCAA
>CANQXM010000010.1 GCA_947627835.1 uncultured Bacilli bacterium
ATGAAGAGATATGTAATCCGCTCTTTTTGAAGATTACATATCTCTTCATCTGTTAATTTTCGCATGGCATACAAATCCCATTCTTCTTCCGTAATTAGATCATGAACCACATCCGGATATTTTTGCATGTAATAAGCCTTTTGTTCCGAAACACTAGGTTGGGAAACCGGTAAAATCGAAGCAAGTTCTTCGGCGATATGTGCTTCTTCTTCAAAAGTGGGTTGATCAATTTTTCGATACACAATATCTAAAGAAAGCGTATTATCTACCAAAACGACACCATTCACATCTAAAATGCGTCCCCGCGGAGCACTGGGTCCCAAAATCGTAAGTTCCGTCTTTTTCTCATAATCCGTTTCATAATTGGCATGATGAAAGACATTCAAATCATAAATACGTATGAAAACAATCGTCAGAAAAAAAGTAAAAATCAAATACCAAGGCCACTTCTTTTGCATAAGCATTCACCAATAATTAGTATTCTTTTTTAGAAAAAAAACATACAATAAGATAGGTGATAGAAATGTACAATATCATAGAAAGATACTTACATGAACTAAAAAAAGAAGACGTTCAAAACTTTGCTATCAAAAATGATGTCTACTTGAGTGAAGAAGAACTTACCTTTACATATCAATTTGTGAAAAAAAATTGGCAAATTCTTTTAGGAAATCCAAATTCCTTTAACTTTGCCAAATATAAAGATCATTTCAGTGAAGAAAACTATCAAAAAATCGATCGATTAATCAAACTTTACTTAAGAAAATATCAAGCATTTTTATAAAAAGAACGAATATGTTCCAGTAAACATTCATCAAAAGTATGTTTCTTTAACATCGCAATTTCAAAATAATAGGGAGGATATTTCTTCTCTTTTTGATTGGGTTCACTGACAAAAGGAGTTTCTAAAATTTTGGGAACTTCTTTTAATTTTTCATGATGACAAATCAAATCTAAAGCTGCAAAACCAATCTTTCCATATCCAATATTTTCATGTCGATCTTTTGAAGAACCCCGTTCATTCTTACTATCATTTAAATGAACGCATCCAATTTTTTCACAACCAATAATTTTGTCAAAAGAATCCAAAAACGCATCAAACTGATCCATCGAATAACCAGCATCATGAAGATGGCAAGTATCAATACATACACCGAACTTTTCTTTTTCAGTAACTCCATTTAAAATTTCAGCAATTTCTTCTAAAGTTCTTCCACATTCATTTCCCTTGCCAGCCATGGTTTCCAGTAAAACCCGTACAGAAGAATCTTTAACGACTTCATTAAGTCCTCGGATAATATTTTGAATGCCTTCTTCTCGATTTCCCGAAACGGCACTTCCAGGATGTAAAACCATTTGTGGAATTTGCAAAAGTTCACATCGATGCAACTCTTCTTTTAAAAACTGAATACTAAAATCCCATTTTTCTAAATCACTTTGATTGGCTAAATTCACAATATAAGGGGCATGACAAACAACGTTTTTAGCATCAATTTCATGTGCCTTCATAAGTTCATGAGCCTGTTTTACCACTTCACTCGAAATAGGTTTTCGTATCGTATTTTGAGGAGCTCCCGTATAAAACATAAAAGTATTTGCACCATACTTGATAGCTTCTTCAACACTAGTAAGAAGCCCGTTTCCATCATAAGAAACATGACAACCTAAAATCATTTTTTCACTTCCTAATTTTATTGTAACATAAAAAAAGACTTCGAAAAGTCTAACTATTTAATAAAGTACAACCTGTACTACAAGTTCCTCCACAGTTGACACTAGCATCCGTTGCATCTTCCGTTGGATCGCCAAGATCTGGATAAGCAGCACCGGTAGCGCCATCACCAAAACGATACTTACCATTCGATAACCACAACTTATAAGTGGCTTTGTTTCCAGAAATTTGAATTTCAACACTTCCCTTATAAGAAGCAGATACTTTATCCATATAATGTTTCTTTAACCATTCGAGCGACATACAAAAATGATTTCCTACCTGATTTCCACTCAAGACTTCATTTGTATAAGCAAGTTGCGCATTTTCGACAATTCCTTCGGCATCAATAACAAATGCTTTTTTAGAAGCTCCACCAATAATTCCTGTAACACTACCTGCTGCTAGCAACATCAAAATAGCCAAAATAGAAATAACTGCTAGTAACTCAATTAATGTAAACCCTTTCGATTGATATCTCATTTTCTAGAACCTCTTTCTACTATTACAAGTATTATATCTCACTTAGAATTTGAAATCAATAACGAATTACGACCTAAACGCATTTAAAAAACTACTAATTAAATCAATTTGATCAATGGCATCACTAATTTTATCGGAAGTCCGCAAGCGATACAAGTCTTTCATAGCATCGACAAACTTTGGATAAGCAAACGCATTTCGGTTCAATTCTTTTACCCAATAAGAATTTTCTTTCAAATATTGATACATATTTTTTTCATTTTTAATTTTCATCTGTAAATCAAATTGCATAACTAATCCTCAAAAAACTTATTGATTGGTCTTGGAACACTGGGCCCTTTAGCTAAAGTGGCAGAAGTAGGACTTTTACTCGTTAATTCTTGAACCAAAGAAAGTGCTTTCTGTGCCGTTTTAATATGTTCTTGAATCGAATTCATATCGATATTTTTAAGTTTTTCAGTAAATCCTTGACTACCCGAACTTTCTTTAAAATAATCGCGCCAGGCATCTTCTTTTTCACCATAAATATCATAAATTTCATAAAACTTTTGCCAAGACATCTCACCCGATTTTACAAAAGAAACAAGTTCGGGATGTTTCGCTGCAAATTCTTTAAATTCTGCCTTCTTATCCATAAAAAAATCACCTATTACATTTTATCGTAATAAGTAATTTTTATGCTAAAGTTTAAAATCATCAATAAAATTCGTTTGTTCAAAATGAACTTCTTCGACTTCTTCACTTTCTTCTTTGGAAGAAACGATTGCACTTTTCTTAAACACATCCAAAATCGTATACTTCGAAATCGTAGATCCAGTACTAGCAGAATCCATAATGGCAATTTCTGAATTCTTAATTTCTTTAAATTCATTATCACATTTAATCGTTAAGATATCTTTAGAACTCATAGGAATGGCTTTAAGAATTTCATAAGCCACAGATTTCACTTTCTTAATTAATGAATTTCCGCGTTTTGCTCTTCCGGTAAGAACCACATCACTAACCTTTAATCGTTTTGCAGTCTTTTGATTGGTAACCACATCGATATAATCTTCATCATCAATCGAAAAAGCACTAACCACTTCATCTTCTTTTAAACTCATGGCTTTCACACCACTTCCTCTTACCCCAACCATTGGTACTTCTTGTGGTAAGAAAGAAACATAATAGCCATTTTTAGAAACAAGCATGATCTTTTTCTTTTCCATAAAGACTTGTAACAGTTCATCTTGATCTTTTAACTTCATAGCAAGCATCGCTTTTGAAGTACGACTGACTTCATATTCACTCATGAGTGTTCTTTTAATCATACCCATCTTAGTAACACTAATGAGTTTCGCATTTTTATCATAAATGAAATTTGCAATAATCTTTTCACCAGTTTGTAACATCACGGTACTATTAATATGTTTTCCAAGTTCTTTCCATTTTGCTTCAGGAAGTTTATGAACCGGTAAAAATAAATAATTACCAAAATTCGTAAATAACACTAAAACATCCAAAGTGGTAACTTGATAAAGTCCTGTTACATAATCTCCTGGCTTTAACATCGTTTCTTCATCACTACTTGTATAACTCTTTAAATTAACTCGTTTGACATATCCTTCATTGGTAACTACTACAACGACATTTTCTTTAGGAATCATACTCTTCATATCCAGTTTAATTTCCGTAACTTCATCATGAATTTCCGTTCTTCTAGGATTTCCATATTCCTTTTTAATCAGTTTTAATTCCGTTTTCATAACATGTTTTAAAGCTTCTTCATTATTTAAAATTTGCGTCCAAATATGAATACTCTTCTCTAGATTTTTCATTTCTTCTTCAATATCAACAATATCTGTATTCGTAAGTCGATAAAGTTGCAATTCTACAATGGCTTTGGCTTGTTCAAACGTAAAGTCAAACTCTTTAACCAAATTGTCAATCGCATCACTTTTATTTTTACTAGCACGAATGACTTGAATGACTTCATCTAAAATGCTAATTGCTTTGACTAACCCCTCTAAAATATGATAACGTGCTTTGGCATGTTCCAAATCAAATTGGGTACGTCTTGTAATAACTTCTTTTTGATGAGCTATAAAAGCATCTAAAATATCTAAAATTCCAACTAACTTCGGACGACGATTGACAATCGCCACCATATTAAAATTATAATTGATTTGTAACTCGGTATTCTTAAATAAATAATTTAAAATTAAATCGGAATTGGCTCCACTTTTTAAATCAATAATCAACCGGGCCATATGCTCGTGATCACTTTCATCAATGATATCATTGATTCCTTCAATTTTTTTATCTAAGCGAATCTCCGTAATCTTCTTAATCAGTTGTTCTTTAACCACTTCATACGGAATAGAATGAACGATGATTTGTTCGTGGTTGCCAACTTTAACCACTTCGGTTTTCGCTTTTAAAATGACTTTTCCTTTTCCGGTTTTATACGCATCAATAAGTCCTTCTTTACCTTCTAATACACCCCCGGTTGGAAAGTCCGGTCCCGGTAAAATTTCCATAATCGTTTCTAAATGACAATTTGGATTTTCAATTCGCTTAATTGTAGCATCCACAACTTCACTTAAATTATGCGTTGGAATATTGGTTGCATAGCCAGCACTAATTCCCGTTGAACCATTAACAAGTAAATTGGGAAGTCCTGCTGGTAATACCGTAGGTTCTAACTCCGTATCATCAAAATTATAAGTCATTTCTACGGTATTTTTAGAAATGGAAGAAAGCATCACTTCTGCAAACTTTGATAAGCGGGCTTCGGTATAACGCATGGCAGCCGGTCCATCACCATCGATACTTCCATTATTTCCATGAATATCAATAAAGACTTCTCGCATTTTCCATGGTTGACTCATACGAATTAACGCATCATAAATCGAAGAATCACCATGGGGATGAAAATTACCCATAATATCTCCAACGGCTTTAGCACTCTTTCGATAAGGTTTATCGTGCGTATAATGAGAAAGATGCATCGCATATAAAATACGTCGTTGTACCGGTTTTAATCCATCGCGGACATCGGGAAGTGCACGCTCTTGAATAATTTCTTTAGAATACCGTCCAAAACCCGTTTCCATAATTTCTTCTAAACTATAATCGTAAATTTTTTCTACAATTGTTTTTTCTTCTTTTTTCTTTGCCATCTATATCACCTTATTTACGAAAATCGTCTTCCAATGTAAAATCAACATTTTCATTAATCCATTCCTTACGAGGTTCCACTTGATCCCCCATAAGTAAATGAATTCGTTTCTCTGCAAGGGCTGCATCCGTTAAATTGACCCGTAACAACCTACGATTGTGAGGATCCATGGTCGTTTCATATAACTCATCGGCATTCATTTCTCCAAGTCCTTTAAATCGTTGAATCTTATAATTTCCTTTAATCGTTTTCTTTTTTTCTTCCAATTCTTCATCCGTTGCTATATACACTTTTCCCTGGTTGCCAGTTTCAATCGAATAAAGTGGTGGCGTTGCAATATAAAGCATTCCCTTTTCAATTAAAGGTCTCATAAAACGATAAAAGAAGGTAATAAGTAATATTTGAATGTGACTTCCATCAACATCGGCATCGGTCATAATAATCACTTTGCCATAATTGCTATCTTCTGGATCAAAATTAGCACCCAATCCTGCCCCAATGGCATACTCAATCTGACGAAGTTCTGCGTTATTTTCAATATCATGATCACTTGCTTTTTCACAATTTAAAACTTTCCCACGAAGTGGCAATATTGCTTGTGTTTCTCGGTTGCGGAAAGACTTTGCACTACCTCCTGCACTATCTCCTTCGACCAAGAATAGTTCATTTAAAGCATAATTCTTTCCCGTTGCTTTAGCAAGTTTTTCACTTAACACCCGTTCCTTGCTATTCTTTCCAGTTCCTTTGCGAACTTGTTCCCTTGCTTTTCTAGCAGCTTCTCTAGCAGCTTTACTTTGCAAAGCCTTATTTAAAATTGTCAAAGCCGCTTCCTTATTTTCTTCTAAGAAAAACTTCAAATGTTCATACGTAATACTTTCCGTAATACTCCGTGCTTCGGGTGTGCCAAGTTTTCCCTTCGTCTGGCCTTCAAATTGCAGATAAGCTTCCGGAATCTTTAAAGAAATCACTGCTGATAACCCTTCTCGAACATCTGCACCATCTAAACTTTGATCTTTCTTTAAAAGATTATTACTTCTTGCATAATCGTTAAAAGCCTTGGTAATTCCAGTTTTAAACCCAACTTCGTGCGTTCCCCCATCTCCGGTTTTAACATTATTGACAAAAGATAAAATATTTTCATTGTAATTATCAGAATACTGTAAAGCAACTTCAACTTCAATGCCATTTTTACTGCCATCAAAATGAATCACTGGATGAAGGGTTTTCTTGCCATCATTAATATATTCTACAAAATTAATAAGACCATTTTCATAATGAAATTTTGCTTCTTTTTTATCTTCTTCATCAATGACATAAATGGTAACTCCAGAAAGTAAAAAGGCACTTTCTTGCATCCGTTCACAAATCGTCGTATAAGAAAAACTACAATTTTTAAAGATTTCTGCATCTGGTAAAAAGGTAACCATTGTTCCCGTTTTTTTAGCTTCCCCAATCGTCTTTAACGGAATTTCTACATTGCCACCATTGGCAAAACGAATGTTACTAATCTTTCCTTCTTTATAAATTGTAACATCCATCCATTTCGATAGCGCATTGACAACGCTTGCTCCAACGCCATGCAGTCCTCCACTGACTTTATAACCGCCTTCTTCAAACTTTCCACCAGCATGCAAAATCGTATAGATAACCTCCGGCGTACTTTTTCCACTGGCATGCATCCCAATGGGAACTCCCCGTCCATTATCCAAAATGGTAATACTTCCATCTTTATGTAACGTAATCTTAATGGTATCTCCATATCCATTAATAATTTCATCAATCGCATTGTCAACAATTTCCCATACTAAATGGTGCATTCCTCGTTTATCCGTAGAACCAATATACATCCCAGGTCTTTTTCGAACTGCTTCTAACCCCTCTAAAATTTTGATGGATGACTCATCGTATTTTGCCATAACATTCACCTTAAAAAAGTATAACATGTAATAATCAAACTTTCAAAAAAAAGTGTCAAAGAAACGCCAAAAAAAGGTTATTTTCTTTAGATAATAAAAAGAAATAAGCAACTTTTTTTCTTCTACAAATCACTGATTTCTAAACGCTAAAAATTAACATTTTTGAAGGTGTTCTACGTTAATTTTTCAATAGCATCTTTTAAACTATCCACAGAAATTAACCGAATGGTTAAATTCTTTTCTTCTTTCACTTGTAAAGCTTCTTCATAGTTTTCACTAGGAACTAAAAAAATATCGGCATGCTTTCGAGAAGCTCCTAAGAGTTTGTACTTGACGCCCCCAATTTTTCCAACCGTTCCATCTTGATTAATGGTCCCCGTTCCCACAATCTTTTTCCCCTTGGTAATATCTTCTTCTACCAAAGAATTGTAAATAGACAAAGCTGTCATAAGTCCTCCACTGGGACCCGATTCACTATTTTTAAAAGTAAGTTTAATACTTGGATCTGTTTCATAATCATACGTTGTCGTAATACTAATCCCAACTTTTAAACCATCGGTGGTTTCATATACTTTCGCATGTTTTTCGACTGCTTTACCATCAGTGATCACTTCAAAAGATAAAGAATCCCCCACTTGATGTGTATTCACAACTTCTCGAATGGTATCAAGACTTTCAATATCCACCCCATCAATTTTTTGAATCTCATCAAAAAGTTTTAAATCCGTATCAGCTTCTTCACTAAGATAAACCACATGATGAACTTCATTTTTTAATGTAACCGTTTTCCCAGCCAAGGTATAAGCAGCAAATACTGCATTATTTTGAGCTTGAACCAAAGAAATTTGATCTGCCTTTAACATTTCATCAATCGATTCATCTTCATTTTTAAGTGCATCAGCAGGAATAATATCCCAATTGGGAATGATATAAGAAAGAAGCAAAAAAGGAATATTTCCACGAATCATCGATACATATGCCATCGAAAAACTACCAGAAGAATCATAGCCATTTTCGACTTCAATACGCTTACTTAAATCAATCGCCCCACCGGGGGTATAAACAACATAAGGAAGTTCAAAGGTAAAAAGAAAAATAATAGCAAAAAGAAGTATAAAAAAGCGAATATTTTCCTTCATGGTCTGTTTGCATTTTTCATAAAATTTACTAAACATGATGACAATCACCTGAAAACATTATATCAAAAATAAGAGGCATTTATGAATAAAGATACAAAAAATCTAAGTGTTTTACTCTTTCTTCTTTTTTTCCTGGTAGAAATTCTTCTTCATAGTACAGAAATCAAATTAACCATGTTACAAGCAACTGAAATTTGGTTAACCAAAGTCTTTCCTTCCCTTTATCCCATGTTTATTTTAAGTGACTTACTATCGAATTATCATTTTCCAGAATACATGGCAATGATATTAGGAAAACCTTTTCAAAAAATATTTCATGGTTCAAGTTATGGCATCTATGCAATCATTTTTTCCCTTTTAGCAGGAACTCCATCTAGTGCTATCGTTTTAAAAAAGATGGTAGAAGAAAAGAAAATAACGAAAGAAATGGGAAACCATTTACTAAAATTTACATTTTTTGCAAATCCCCTTTTTTTAATAACCATCCTGCAAAGTCTTTTTCCAACATCTTACGTAATCTCCATTATTGCATCTCACTATGTTGCCAACCTCATCATAGCGTTTTTACTGCGAGGCAAAAGTCCAAATCAAAATGAAGAAATCCAAAAAAACAAGCCTCAAAAACTGGGAACCATCCTAAGTAAAAGCATCAAAACAAACTTAAATACCCTACTCATGATTTTAGGAACACTTTGCTTTTATTTCACAATAAAAACCCTTCTAAAAACAGATATTCCCCTTATTGATACCTTGTTAAGTGGCTTTTTAGAACTCACCCAAGGCTTGCTATCTCTAGCAAATTTAGAATCTCTTTTGATAAAAGGTCTTCTTGCGGTCATGTTTTTATCTTTTGGAGGTCTAAGTATCCACACCCAAGTAAAAAGTATTTTAGAAGAAAGTTCCCTCTCATACCGAGCATTCTTATCAGGAAGAATTCTTCAAACCATCATCTCCGCATTTTTATTTATCTTACAAAGAGCAAGTATTGCTTTCATATCCTAAAAAAGACTTTGAAGGAAAACTGCCATCATTAATTGCTGCACTATCTCCAACATAGAAAAAATCTAAATCATCAATGGCATTTGTATTCTTATTAGAAACCACAACAGGAATACGAATATGTAAATAAAAATAATTGGAACACTTTTCCTCATCACAATCAGTACAACAAGTTGCACGTTCAAAATGATAATTCGCACAAGAAGTTTGATAAGAATCTTTACCATTAGAACTTCGCATGCTCCATCTTTCTTTTTCTTCATCATTTCCATAAAGGACATAATTGTTTCCAACCGTTAAAACCTTTTCACTTCCATCTTGATAATGAAACGTCAAAATAAGCTCCTGAAAAGTGCTATGATCTTCCATTCCTACTAAATGATGAAGGGTAAAGTCTTCCATCACCGTTTTAATAATACTCGCCCGATTTAATTGATTATCACTTGCAAAATCTCCGTTTTTAGACATGTATTGAACATCGATGAGTAAGTTAAACAAAAACAACATGACAATCCCCACGAGTGCCACACTAATAATAAATTCGATAAGTGTAATTCCCTTTCGGTTCATAAATCTTCCTCCACCAACACACTTGCATAATAATACCGACAATGTTCCTCATCACTACAAGCATTGCCATAGCCATCCTCTTTATACTCTACAATTAATCGGTAGCCAGAAATCCCACTACCTCCTACTGAACGTAAATAAGAACCTAAAGAAGAATTGACACGTGAAAATACAGAACAAAGTCCTTCATGATTTTTACATTGTTGTAACTTCGATAAATCATAATAAGTTAAATAAATATTAGAAATATGTAACTCTTGACTCATCAGTTCACAAAAGCCATCTTCCTTATCATAATCATCAAAAACATCGCCACTACCACATCCAAAAGAAATCAAATAATTGACATTATCACTACTTTCTTCATCACTTAAATGACTGCTAATTCGATCAAGTCGCTGACTTACAAAATATTTTTTAACATAAAAAGTTCGATAAAGATATCCGACATCATCATAAAAAAGTCGTGTACGTTCCCCATTGCTTAACGAAACATAAGTCCGATAAAGATAAAGAAGTGAGGTAATAAGCACTGCCACCACAACAATCGTTTCAATAAAAACAAAGCCCATTTTATTCTTCTTCATAGTACAAAACTCCTACCATCATTATAAGCAAAATAAAAAGAAAGTGCAATGAATGTTTGTAGGCAAAAAAATTAAAACAGGAAAAGAAGAAATCATAACATAAACTAGGTGATAAGCATGAACCCAAGAAGATACCCACCCAAAAAAAGACCAAATAGTTTTCTAAATGTTCTTGCTATTTTGGTCTTATGTATCTTAATTTTTTATCAAGTATTAATTACATTAATTCTTCCATTTCGTTTTAATATCTTTATTCTTTTTATTGAAATTGTCCTGCTTTTAATCTTCCTCTATCGTATAATATGGCCTTATTAAATCTTCGGTTTTATAAACATAATCCAAGCACTCTCGTACACGTCGACAATTTTCCATTTCATCCTTGCCAAAAGAAATTTCAAAAGGAAGAGAAATAATTAAAAAAAACAATTTTTTTTCGGCATCATTCCAAGGATACTTCTCTTGATACTTTTGAAATAAAGAAGAAAAGTCATAAGAAAAATACTCCGTTTGATAAAAATGAACAAAATCTAAAACAGGACTATCAATTTTACTAGCTTCCCAACTAATAAAACAATCTTCTTCTCCTTTTAAAAAATGATCGCAAGAAACCCGATTATGAATGAGACAAACCCGCTGACGCTTTTCTTCTTTAACCAGATCAAACCAATTATCCAACTCGCGTTTAGCAAAATCCAAACTAGCTAAAATTTTAGAAGCGTTACGAAGAAAAAGATAATGGCTCATCGATGGATAAATTTCTAAAAAATAATCATCAAATAACTGATTAAAATAATTTTTTAAATAAAGAATATTGCCATCAATTTGTTCATAAATCTCTTGATAAGTATCCAAAGAAACATCCTTATAAAAGGTTGTTTTTTGATGAAGAGATGCAAGTAGTAATACTAAGTCTTGCGCTTTTTGTTCGGGTGGATAGGAAACATCTTCGACATAAGAAAATACATTCACGCCATCCCGACTGCAATCAATTAACTTTGGAATCCCCGTAAAATGGCGGCTATGTAAATAAGCGTATAGTTCCTGTAAATCTTTTTCTTTGGGTTTTACAACAAACGTCCCACTCGTAGTTTCTAAAATCGTAGTTTTTCCCTTAATCGTATAACGAATCGGTTTATAAATATCTTTTAAAACTTCAAGACTTCTATTCATCTTCTTTAGGAATAATGACTTTATCTCCGACTTGTAATGTACTTAAATCGTTATACTCTCCAAGCAAAGTTGCATTAGCATGATACATCGTACAAATCGTTTCAACCGTATCTCCATGATTAACAATGTGAATGTGATACGTTGCATATTCATCATCCGTTGGATTCATTTGTTCTAAAATGGTGTCTTCTTCATTTTCTACTTTTTCTTCTTTCACTTCTTCTTGAAGAAAACTTTCTTCACTGGTTTCTAATACCGTTTCTTCTTTCTCTTCTTCTTTCAAAATAGGAGCTTCCTGAACCATCAAATTCGTTAAATCATCCAAAGTAACTTCTTCATCCCTTGGTGTCAAAAGCGATCGATCTTCTTCTTCCTTTTCTTCTTCTACTTTTGGAAGTTCTTCTGCTGAAAGTGCAAATAAAATCGATACTTCCACCGTTTCATCATCCACTAAATCATAAGAAAAATCGGTAATTTCAAACTGCACGCTATCTAAATCAATGTCATCAGCAAGCGTAATAGAAAATGGTAATCTAAATAAAAAAGGTTCTCGGTTGACACTAATGGCATGACTTTTATAATCTCCAGATACAATAAAATCACCATGAACTTCACCCGGTTCAACGTGAACTTCATGTTCTAAAGACATACTGGTAATCTCTGCAATTTTCGATCCAAAAGCAATCTCTTTTTTATAAGGTATAATATCTTTCATTCTTTCACCCTCTCTAACTAGAGTATATGAAAAAAGAAAAGTTAAATGACAAAAGTCATATACTTATGGTAAGATAATTAAGATAAAGGGATGTGTGAAGATGAAAGAAACAATATTTAAAGAATATGACATTCGAGCAACTTATCCAACGGAAATTAATGAAGAAGTTGCTTACACCATTGGAAGAAGTTATGGATCTTACTTACAAGAAGTATACGATTTACACAAATGTGTCACAGGTCACGACAATCGTTTGTCAAGTGAATCCTTATATGAAAATATGATTCGAGGAATTTTAGATAGCGGTTGTAACGTCATTGATTATGGTCTTATTACCACACCGATGCATTACTACACAAGATACGTAAATCAAGCAAGAGGAATCATGGTAACCGCCAGTCACAATCCCAAAGATGATAATGGTTTTAAATTCTCTTTTGATGAATATGCCAATGCTCGGGGAGAAATGATTCATGATTTTAAAAAATATACTTTCCAAAATCAATTTTTAAGCGGTCAAGGCATCCGTGAAAAACGAGAAATCAAAGAAGAATATTTAAAATACATGCAAGAAAATATTCACATGCATGACCGAAAAATTCGTGCGGTTGTAGATCCTGGAAATGGAGTCACAACCATCATTGTTAAAGAATGTATGGCCCTCTTTCCGAATCTAGATATCACTTACATCTGTGATGAAAACGATGGAACATTCAAAAACCATCATCCAGATCCGGCTGTTGAAGAAAATCTTACCATGTTAAAAGAAAAAGTAAAAGAAATCCACGCGGACTTAGGAATTGCATACGATGGGGATGGCGATCGATTAGGAATCATCGATGAACGAGGAAACTTTATCCTAGCTGATAAACTAATGATTATTGCCATTCGAGATATCATTAATAAAGTAACCAATAAAACTTTCCTATATGACGTCAAATGTACCAAAGCCTTAGAAGATGAAATCATCGCCCTAAAAGCAACCCCTTATATGGAACGAACCGGAACGAGTTTTACAGAAGCAACAACAAAACAAAAAAATATCCCCTTTGGAGGAGAATTATCCGGACATATCTTCTTTAATGACCGAGGCATTGAGATTTGCAGTGCCATCTATGATTCCCTACGTTACTTAGAAATATTATCCAAAACCGATGAACCATTTTCTTCTTTATTAAAAAATATTTCTACCTACCTATCCACCCCAGAAATCAAAATTCCATCTGATAACGTGAAAAAATTTCAAGTAGTAGAACAAGTAAAAAACTATGTTCATGAAAAAAAATTAAAAGCTAGTGAAATAGATGGCGTTCGCGTTACGTATGATAATGGTTGGGCTCTGATAAGAGCAAGTAACACCGGACCGAATATTACCTTGCGTTTTGAAGCAAAAACCCAAGAATTCTTAACACAAATTCAAACCGAGTTTACTGATTTAGTAAATAAGTTAAATCAGTAAACTTTTTTTATTCCAAAAGAAAAAGACAAACGAATTGTCTTTATAAAATAATTGCTTCTAATGCAAGAGTAATCATCTCATCTAAAGATTGTTCTCTTTCAGCAATACTCATAAACCGTTCTTGATATTTACTATCAACAACCGTTAAAAGACAAGCAGCTGATTTTTGAAAACTAGAAGCAATGTGGAAAAGAGCAAATGATTCCATTTCTTCTCCAATAATGTTCGTATCACTTGGAACACGTGCTAAGACATGTTCGTTATCGGAATAGAAATCAAATTGTTCCGTACACATCACAGTACCCAAATGTAATTTTTTATTTTGCTTTTTAGCTACTTCACAAATGGCTTCATTAAGTTCCTTACTCGGCTTTGCAAAATGTGTTGGATCGCCATTATACGAATAAGCAAAATTTGCTTCCGTATAACTTTGTGTAGCTAAAATAATATCTGGAACATTTAATTCTTTAATCAGTCCACCACAAGTTCCCACACGGATGATTTTCTCGACTCCAAAGAAATAAAATAGTTCAAAAGCATAAATACTCATAGAAGGCATTCCCATGCCAGATCCCATCACACTAACCCTTTTTCCGTGATAGGTACCGGTATACACAAACATATTTCGTGCTCGACTCACTAATTTTGCATCTTCCAAAAACTTTTCAGCAATATACTTTGCTCGTAAAGGATCTCCTGGCATAACCACAAGATTTGCAATATCATCTTTGGTACACTCAATATGAGCTGGCTTAATATGTTCTAAAACAACAGGTGGCTTCATTCTTACATCCCTCCCTAGAATAATTATACAAAAAAAGAAAAAAGAAAGATTCCTTTCTTCTTAACATTTTACATTTAATTAACAAAAGAATATTGTTAAGAAACAGACAACAAGCTGTCTAATTTAACTACATAAAGCAATCACTTGATCTAAAATCTCTCCATACATCCTCCAACAAATACAGCATAACATTTTTTAAACATAAAAAAAAGAATATGATAAAATAGAATCGGTGAGAATATGAAAACAATCTATCAATACAAAAATAAACAGTTAACAAAACAAACAAAAATTTTAGCAAACTACTTCATTGAATTAATTAATCCTGAAAAAGAAGAATTAGAGGCAATCAAGAAAAAACTAAAAATCGATGAAAAAGACATTGAAAAAGCGCTGGATCGCGCCGAACTTCCTCATATTGAAAGTGATGAAAAAAACACGACATATATTATTTCCATCCCCTATGTATCCAGCGAAAATGGTAAGAAAAAATATCGTGCTCTTCCCATCGGCCTTTTCATATCTCAAAATGGAATTTTATATGTCTCTCATAGTACACATCCTATTCTAAAAGATATCAAAAATGGAAACATCGCCGGAATGGATTTAAGTAAGAAAGATAGTTTTCCCATTTATTTTATTAGCAAAAGTTGTGAATATTATTTAAAATATCTTTATGAAATTGGGGAAGACATCTTAAAAAAAGAAAAAACACTGATGAAATCAACGAGCAATCATGATTTAGAAAGAATGTTTACTTTACAAAAAAGTTTGCTGTACTTTACGACATCTTTACAAGGAAATCTTACGATTTTAGAAAAATTAATCAACAACACCAAATGGAATTCCAAAGAAATTGAATTAATCAAAGATACTCAAATTGAAATTAAACAAGGAATTGAAATGGCGAAAATATATCGAGAAATTCTAGAAAATACAATGGATACCTATAGTTCAATCATTTCCAATAACCTAAATGATATTATGAAATTCTTAACGAGTATCACACTTGTTATTTCCATACCTACCATGATTTCTTCATTTTTAGGAATGAATGTCTACCTAGGTGACTTTGGAACTAACCCCTACTCATTTTGGCTAATCACCTTTTTAGGATTTTTAATCTCTCTATTATTAATCTATATCCTAAAAAAGAAAAATTTGCTTTAAAAAAATCACACGTCCTTGTGTGATTTCTTTTTGGAATTTGCTAACGTTTCCTTAAAAGATTGAACTTCCCTTTGTAAATCATTCAAACGAAGCTTCATGCGATGAATTTGCCAATACAGAAATAAAAATGCAAAGAGAACTCCTCCAAGAATAATTCCCAAAACCCAAACCGGAATAGAAGTTTTTTCCTCTTTAGAAACCGGTTTATCATTATTTTTTAAAGCTTCGATTACATCAAATCGATCTTTTTGCTGATAAAGATCCGTAATAGCATTTTTAATGCGTGTATCATACCCAGAAGAATATCCGGTAAAAACTTTATCCCCTATGACAATATAAGGAACCCCTCCAGCCGGTTGATCCATATAAGTGGCAACTTCATCTAATAAAGCAGCATTTAAAGTATCTTTGCTTTGCCTTACTTCATAAGAAACCAATTTAAAATAACGTCCATAATCTTCTACAATGGTTGTTAAAAACGTCAAAAAAGCGCGACAATACTTGCAACCCTTCCCACGGAATAAATAGATCGGTACTTGCTCGTCCGTTTCTTGATAAGAAGATAAATCCGCAGAAATTTCTTCTTCCTTTAAAACTTCTGCAAAATTAAGGGAAACATAACCACCCTCTTCATAAGCAAAGACGCCCATTGGAAAAAGTAAAAATAGCAAAAGTAAAAAAATTTTTTTCATCAAACCACCTCAAGATAAAAACCTTTCTTATTTTATCAAATTATCAAGGATTTGAAAAGATGCTATGATTCTTCAACCTTGAAATGCCAAAGCATTTCATAATCAAGAAATTGATATTCAACCCGTCCCATCTGATACAAATAACTTAAATAACTTCGCAGAGTGCTTTGCATAAGTACATATTGTGTAACATCCATCGAAATCGCATGAGCCGTAAAAATTTTTTGAAGAAGTTTTTCTACTGAAATGGGTTCCTTACAAAAATCACAAATTTCATCACAATTTTTCTGGATAATTTCACGATGAAAGGTAATCAATGAAGAAATAGACGTCATCACTTCTCCATGAGATGGAACAAAAAAAGTCGCAGAAATAGTAGAAAGTTTATCTAACGTATCTAAAAATGCCTGAATATCATAAACAAAAAAGTAAGGATGTTTAGATAAAGTTTCAAAAGAGAAAAGACTATCACCCAGAAAACATACTTGATCTTGCGTATAAACACCAACCATATCAAAAAAATGACCTGGAAGTTCTAAGTACGAAAGCCCTTCAATTTCTTTTGTAAATAACTCCTGTGCGTTCGTTTCTTTAGCCATTAAAAATTTATTTCGAAGTTCCGGAAAAGGAAACCCACCATACAAAAAAGAAGGTTCTAAAATAGGATACTCGACAAAACATTTCTCAATTCCATGTGTATAAATAGCACATCCCGTTCGTTCTTGAATAAGGGCATTTCCTCCAATATGATCGGCATTAGAATGCGTATTAATAATTCCTTTAACACGTACAGAAATTTCATTTAAACACTTTAATATTTTCTTTCCAGCATCCTTATCATTTCCCGTATCAATCAAATACACTTCTTGATCATTCACAAAATAAACACCAATATTCGTTCGATTTAAAAGGACATAAGTCCGACTTCCTAATTTCTTGAATTCCATAAAAAACCTCCTATTCATTGCTTTTCAAAGATTCAATCATATCAATTTTTTTCAAATGATAATGCGTAATAACATTGACAATCACCGTAAAGAAAACGGAAATCATCGTGGCATAAACATAACTAAGTGGTTTAATTTCCCGTACAAACATCACAAAATCAGGTTCACAAGTTTCAATAATAAAGAAACATAAATAATACCCGAGAAGAAGTCCTAACAAAATTCCAACAAAAGTAATAAACGTATTTTCTTTTGTAATATAAGCATCCACTTCATGATCATAAAAGCCCAAAACTTTCAAAGTAGAAATTTCTCGTTTTCGTTCACTAATATTAATCGTTGATAAATTATACAAGATAACAAAAGCCAAAATAGCAGAAGAAATAATTAAAACAAGTACCACTGAATTTAAAGAAGATAAAATTTGATCTACAAGTTGCATCGCATCTTTTTGATTTACCACACTCATGACCTCTTCGCGTTTTAAAATTTCTTCATCAAAAGAAGAATCATAAGAATCACGAGAAGAAACAAAAAGGACATTGCAATCACTCGTTTGAAAAATAGTTTGATAAGTTTTGGGATTCATATACACATAATCTTGAATATAATTTTCTACAATATGCAAGACTTTTATTTCTTCATCATGATTAGAAAATTGTACCAAGTCCCCTTCTTGAACCTGCATTTTTGCTGCCAGTTTTTGAGATAATAGAATACCATCATCCAAAGAAGAAATCTCTGAAGCATGATTTACATCATTTAAATGAACCGTCTTAGAAAATTCATCATCCAAAGGAACAATCACCGATACATGAAACAATTCATCATCCTTTTTTAAGGTTGCAGAATCATAATGAACTTGACTCACTGCCAAAATATCTTCATTCTGCTTTAAAAAAGCAAGTAAATTTTTCGGATCATCGCCATTTAATACAATCATCTGATCATAAACAAAAACATGATTATAATGAAGAGAAACAATATCGATAATCGAATCTTTTAATCCAAAACCAACTAAAATCAAAGCAGTAGACCCCATAATCCCAATAATCATAACCAAAATTCGTCTCTTATAACGAAATAAATTGCGAATGACAATTTTATTAGAAAAGGAAATCCGCTTCCAAAGAAAAGAAATACGCTCTAATAAAATCTTTTTTCCAGGTTTCGGAGCTTTAGGACGCATTAACATACTAGGTCGTTCTAAAAGCGTAAGAATACTAATCAAAATAGTCGAGCCACAAATAGCAAAAATAGCCATAAGAAATCCTAAAATTCCATAAGAAAAAGGCATACCACAAGCAAAAAATGGAATCGTAAATAAATTACAATAGATATTCCAAATAATGCGAGGAAGCATTTGAAAACCAAGAAACATACCAAGGCTTCCACCAAATAAAGTTGCTAAAAAGGAATACAGAAAATAACGGATAGTAATGCGAAACGAAGAAAAACCAAGACCTTTTAAAGTTCCAATTTCTACCCGATCCTCTTCCACCATACGCATCATAGAAATTAAACTAATTAAAATAGCTACAAAGTAAAAAACAAAAGGAAAGACACTACCCAACTTAGAAATGCTGGTAGTAGCATCCATATACGTTTGATAAGAAGTGGAATCCGTTCGGTCCCGAATCGTCCATTTAGAAGGAGGAAACTGCGAATAATCAACCTTCCCTTGGAATTTTTGCATCATTTCAAATTCCTTCTGAAAAAGAGTTTGCAAACGTAAATTTTCTTGGGTTTCTTGAATAGATGCAAGTTCTTCTTTTCCTTTTTGAACAATTTCTAAATATTCATCACTATTTGTAACTTGTTCCTTGGCTTTATCAAGCGTTACATGAATAAGTGAAAAGGAAGAAACATCAAAACTTACAGGAAGAACATACATGATATAATCCACAACGCCACTACCCAAATTAGAATTTCCCTTGCTGCTAGTTAAATAAAGTGGACTTTTCACAGTTCCGACAATTTCATAGTCATGATCTTTTAACTTTCCTTCTAAAAAAGACAGATGATCCCCAAGATGTAACTGCTGACGGTTTAAGAAATCCTCTTCCACCACAATTTCATTTTCATGAACGGGCAAATGACCTTCACACAATACCAACTGATCCATCGAAGAAATCGAATTAATATGAATGACTTTTTCACCACTTGCAAAAGATAACAGGGCATCTGTTTGTAAAATCCCTTCGGCCTTTAAAACACTCGGCAATTTTGTAATCGCATCGACATCTGCACTAGATAATCCTAAAGTAGAAACAACTTCCAAATCATAAACATCCTGAGAATCAAAATATTGATCAATCGTCGTAATCATATCCGGAACCGTTGCTTGAATTCCCGCATAAAAACCGACCCCTAAAAAAGATAGACAAGCAAGAGAAAGAAATCGCTTCCAACTAGATTTAATCTTGCGAATTGTACTTAAAAACAATACTCGGTTCATACTACCACTCAATTTCCTCGACACGTTTTGGATGAAGAGAAACCACAACTTCACTCACCTTGCCATTATGAAACCGAATAACACGGTCAGCAATTTCTGCTAATTGAGAATTATGAGTAATAATCACGACCGTCATTCCATCATTTCGACATACACGCTCTAAAAGAGATAGAATTTGTTTTCCCGTCTTGGAATCCAATGCACCAGTTGGTTCATCACACAAAAGCAATTTTGGATTTTTAGCAATCGCTCTTGCAATCGCCACCCGTTGTTGCTCTCCTCCCGATAATTGACTTGGAAAATTTTGCATCCGTTTTTTAAGACCAACGCGTTCCAAAATTTGTTTAGGATCTAAATGATCCTTACATAATTGAACCGCCAAAGAAACATTTTCTAACGCTGTTAAATTTGAAATTAAATTATAAAATTGAAAAACAAAACCAATATCATTGCGTCGATATTTTACTAAATCACGCCCTCGATAAAGATTAATTTTTTCCCCATCGACAAGAACCTCTCCTTGACTAGCCAAATCCATGCCGCCCAAAATATTTAAAGCCGTCGTTTTTCCAGCACCACTAGGGCCAAGAATACATACGAGC
>CANQXM010000011.1 GCA_947627835.1 uncultured Bacilli bacterium
GGCTTTTAAATTCTGCTCCTCGATCTTCAAATTTATCATATTGATCCCAAGAAGCACAGGCAGGAGATAATAAAACGGTGTCATTTTTGATGGCATCTTTTTTAATTTCTTTCATTACTTCTTGAAGAGTCTCCTTTTTGGTACATGGGATGCTCATCTTTTTGGCGAATTCTTCTACTCTATCTTTAGTTTCTCCCATTGCATAAATATGCTTTACGTATTGCATATGTTCTTTTAATTCAAAAAAATCTTGCTGGCGTTCAAAGCCTCCTAGGATTAGTAAAACGGGTGTTTTAAAACTTTTTAAAGCTGTAATGGTAGAAGTTGGATTGGTAGATTTGGAATCGTTATAATAATCGATGTCATTTATTCTTTTTACAAATTCTAAACGATGTTCTACTCCTCCAAAAGTTTTTAACACTTCACAAACTTTTTCTTTTTGCATGTGAAATTCATTTACTACTAAAAGGGCTGCCATAATATTTTCATAATTATGCATTCCTTTTAATTTGATATCATCAAGATGAATAATTGGTTCATCATTTAAATAAATTGTATTTTCCTTTATATAACAATCTTGTTTGGTAAAATATTTTTTTTGAGATGAGATTTTTTCGGTTTCTTTCAGTGAATCTTCATTGGTTGCGTTAATGATTGCAATATCTTTTTGGGTATGGTGATTAAATATTTTTTGTTTTACTTTTTTGTAGTTTTCATAGGAACCATGAAAGTCTAAATGGGTCGGACATAAATTCGTTAGGACACTGATATTCGTTTTGAAGTCTTTCATATTTAATAGTTGATGATCAGAAATTTCTAATAAAAGAACGTCATTTGGTTTGATTGATGAAAGAATACTGCATAAAGGAAAACCAATATTTCCACCTAAATGAACTGGAACGTTCATCTTTTTTAGCATTTCATAAATTAGGGTGGTTGTTGTGGTTTTGCCATTGGATCCGGTTACCCCAATAATCGTAACATTCTTTGGTAGATAGTGATAAGCAACTTCCATTTCATTGATAACGGGAATCTGTAATTCTTGGGCTTTTTTCACAAGTGGATGCGTCATGATGATTCCTGGATTTTTCACTACCACATCAAATGTTTCATCTAATAACTCTTCTGGTGTTTCGGTTTGGATAAATGTTACTCCTAGTTGTTTTAGTAGTTTTAAATGTTCTTCATCTTGATCTTTAGCATCCGTGATGAGGATTTCATTGTTTTTACTTAAAAATTTAGCACATTCGTACCCACTTTTAGCCATTCCAAAAATGAATATCTTTTGATTTTGATACATAAAATTACACCTTCTTTTCTAATTATAGCATATTTTTCTTTTGCTCTTTTATGAATGTCACAAAAAAACATACCCAGTGGTATGCTATTCTTCTTCTTTTTTGATATTTAATTTTTCTTCGCCTTTGTAATTGCCACATTTTGGACATGCACGATGAGGCTTTATGTTTGCTCCGCATTTTGAGCAAGTTGTCATTGCACTTACTTCTTTTTTCAAATGTGTACGACGCATTCTCTTTTTCGTCTTACTTGTTCTTCTAAAAGGAACTGCAAATGCTTGAAGATCTAATTTTAACATATTATCACTCCTTTTCTTCATCAAGTAGCTTCCGTAGTGGAGCTAATCTTGGATCAATACTTTCTTTTTTTTCACTGACGAATTCCCAACCTATCCCCTTCATCGTTTCTTCTTTGCTGTTTGATATAGCAATGGGAACTTCCAGTACAATATTTTCCCATAAAATTCCCATAATATCAAGTGTATTTTGATTTTTTCCTAAATATTGTTCTATCTCTTCATTAGAAGAAGTTAATTTTTCTTCAATCTGGATATGTAATGGCATGGTGACATTTTCAAGGGTTCTAGCATCTGGTAAGATCATTTCTCCCGTTAAGGTTAGTTGCAACACATATTCTTGATTATTATCTTTTTTTATGGATCCTTGCATTTGGAGATTTTTTAAACCACGAATATCCGTGTTTTGATACTTTTCTTTTGGAAAATCAATCTTTTCGTCAAATTTCGTTTCTTTAATTAAAAAATTTTGGAAGTCCACTGTATCTCTCCTTTTTTGTTTTATTATAATATATAACTTCTTTTTCCGCAAATTTCAAATCTATGCTACAATACACTTAAAAAGAAGGTGATTGGGTGCGCGTTGTCGGTATTATTGGGGAATATAATCCATTTCATTTGGGACATTTATATCATATTCAAAAAACCAAGGAAAAATTTCCGGATAGCATTCTTATTTTAGCATTAAATGGCTTTTTTTCACAGCGTGGAGATGTTTCGATTTTAAGTGTTGAAGATAAGGTACGCATTGCTTTACAATATGGCGTAGATATCGTCGTTCAAATTCCTACTTTATATGGAACCCAATCAGCGGATATTTTTGCAGATTCTGCTATTTCTCTTCTTCAAAAACTTGGAGTAACGGATATTGTGTTTGGAAGTGAAACCAATTCTATTAAACAGATTTCTCTTTATGCAAAGAAGCAATTAAAACCAAATCTTCATGAAAAGATGGAGGAACATTTAAAAAGTGGCCTTAATTATCCGACGGCACTTTCAAAAAGTGTTGGTTTAACGAAAGACTTTTGTAAACCCAATGATTTATTAGGCATTTCTTATGCCAAAACGATTTTCAAAAATCACTATGAGATTACTTTACATACCATTTTACGAACCAATTCTTATCATGATCTTTCCAGTAATACGGGAGTGGTTAGTGCAAGTAATATCCGACATAAACTAGAAAATCAGGAAGAGATTCAATCTTTTCTTCCAAAAGATGTGTATCCTTTGATTCAGTCTTTTTCTTCTTTAACACTTTGGAGGATGCTACAATATAAAATCATGACCGATGCCAATTTAGCTGCTTATCTTACGGTGGATGAGGGAATTGAAAATCGACTTAGAAAAATGGCACCAAGGGCCTCATCGATTAAAGAATTTATAAAACTTGTTAAGACAAAACGCTATACTTATAATAAATTACAAAGGATGATGATCCACATTTTGCTTGGCATTACCAAAGAAGAAAATAAAAATGCTTCTCTTTCTTATATGCCAATTTTAGGATTTCGCGAAACGGGAAAAAAATATTTGCATGAACACAAATGTTCTTTGCCCTACCGCGTAGATCCTTCTTCACTTTTGTATCAAATTGAACTACGAGCCGCATTTGTCTACGAGTTACTCACCAATCATCCTGCCTATTCTTTTGTATTATGTCATAAACCTATACAATATTTTGACAAATAAAATTGCTTTTTTTATAATTAATTTGAAAGAAGGTTCATCATTTGAAAAAGTTTTTTGATCATTATGTCGTATTTGATACGGAAACGACTGGTTTATATGATACTTCCGATCGTATTATTGAAATTGGTGCTTTAAAAATTGTTAATAATGAAATTGTCGATGAATTTGATGTTTTAATTAATCCAGAATGTAAAATTCCGGAGATTATTACCAATATTACTGGAATTACGGATGAAATGGTTCACGGTGCCAAAACGATTTCTGATGTTTTACCAGAATTTATGGCATTTATTGAAGATTTTCCAGTTGTATGTCATAATGCCCCTTTTGATATTGGTTTTATCAATCAAAATCTAAAAAAATTGGGAAAGCCGGAAATGAAAAATGAAGCAGTTGATACGGTCGAACTAGCAAGAATTTATATTCCTCGTGCTTACAATTATAAATTAGAGACTCTCAAAAAATATTTTAAACTTGATTTTGGTTCTCATCGAAGTATTGAAGATTGTAAAACAACACACTATATTTATCAAGAGTGTAAAAAAAGAGCTACAAGTAATGTGATGTAGTTCTTTTTATTTTTGGCATTTGGGACAGTAATAACTGCTTCTTCCGCCGATTTTATCTCGACGAATTTTACTATGACAGTTGTAGCATTCTTCGTTTTCTCTTTTATGAACTTGTAGATGTTGTTGAAATCTGCCCGTTACTCCTAAACTTGATGTATAACTACGAATGGTTGTTCCGCCCTCTTCAATGGCTTTCGCAATGACCTTTTTACTTGCAAGAATAAGATTGTCACAATCTTTTTTTGTGATTTCATTTCCTTTTTTCCAAGGAGAAATCTTGGCTTCAAAGAGTACTTCATCGGCATAGATATTTCCTAATCCACTGATGATGGTTTGATCTAACAGTAGTGTTTTCATTGGAATTTGTCTGGGTTTTAATTTTTTATATAAATACTCTCTTGTTAATGACGCACTCAATGGTTCAATTCCTTGCTTTTGAATTGCTTTATATTTTTTTACTTCGTCTTTTTTCATTAAAGCCATTCGCCCAAATTTTCTGGTATCATGATATCTTAAATCCGTGTGATCATTCAAAGTAAAAATGATATGTTCATGTTTTTCGTAAGGCTCTGTTTCTTTTTTTAAAAAATACTTTCCTTCCATGCGTAAATGACTTAATAAAGCGTAATCATCTAGTTCAAAAATTAACCACTTTCCAATTCTTTGAATGTCTAAAAATGTTTGATTAGGAAGCAATTTTTGAAATTCTTCGATATCCGTTTCAATTATTTTGGGATAACGGATGGTTACTTTTTTAATTTTCTTTCCTACTATTTTTTCTTTTAATGTGTTTCTTACGGTTTCTACTTCAGCAATTTCTGGCATTTTCTTCCCTCATTTACAAGCCAATTAAATATTTCTTTTTCTTTAAGGATTTCTGGATGAAATTGGACTCCTAAAATAAAATCTTGATATTCTACTGCTTCTATTACTCCATCTTTTGCTCTTGCTGAAACAACTAAATTGGAGGGAGTCCGCTTGATTATCATATTATGTAAGCTTACAACATCCATCGTTTCTTTTTGATATATTTTATAAAGCAAACTTGGTTTTAAAATTGTGATTTTATGTTTTGCTTGATTTATCGTTGTTATCTCTTTCGTTACAATATGATGATGAATGTTATCTTCTGGTAATTTTTCTAAATAGGGGTTTTCTTCTCTTTCTTTTTGATAAATCTCTTCTAGGGATAAATTTGGATATTTTTTCATATCTTCTAATAAATTAAAATATAAAGATATTGCTTGAGCTCCCATACATATTCCTAGAATTGGTTTATGATTTTTTAGAGAATCTTCAAATATTGAAAAAAATTCTCGATGTATTTTGTTTCCTCCTAAAATTAGATAGGCATCACATAAATTGGTATACATAGAAACATCTTTCTCTAATAGACCAATCGGGATTCCGTTGCTTTGTTTTATTTTATCACTATACATGGTCACAAAAGACGCCTGGTCTTGATAAGGATCCATTGTCTCTGTGCTATTATAAGTTGGAAGAATTCCTATTACAGGCTTATTTTGTATCATACCAATTTACTCCATAATCATGGCTTACTTTTAATGGCACTTTTAATTCTATGGTATTTTCCATGGTTTCTGTGACAATTTTGGTTAATTCGGCTTTTTCATTTTTGCATACATCAAAAATTAATTCATCGTGAACTTGTAAAATCATCTTTGATTTTAATTGGGCTTTTTTCATTTTATCAGCAATTTCTACCATGGCCTTTTTAATAATATCGGCACTGGTTCCTTGAATTGGTGTATTTAAAGCAATGCGCTCTCCACTTTGTCTTACCATAAAGTTGCTGCTATTTAATTCGTCAATGACTCTTTTTCTTTTAAAGAGTGTTCGAACAGCTCCTTCTTTATAAGCCTCTTCGATGATTTCATCCATATATTTTTTGACTCCTGGATATAATTCATAATATTTTTTGATAAAATTATTTGCTTCGGTTCTACTAATTTCCAAGTTTTCTCCTAAGCCAAAGCCACTAATTCCATAGACAATTCCAAAAATAACGGCTTTTGCAGTAGAACGCATTTTTTTCGTTACGGCAGAAGTTGGAATGCCATATATGTCACTCGCTACTTTGGTATGAATATCTTCATCATGAACAAAAGCATCAATTAATTCTTTGGAGTCTGAAATATGAGCGAGAATGCGAAGTTCAATTTGCGAATAATCGGCACTTAAAAATTCATCAAAAGTTGGCAAGAATGCTTTTCTTACTTTTCTTCCTTCTTCATCACGGGCGGGAATATTTTGAAGATTTGGTTCTACAGATGATAATCTTCCTGTTCTGGTTAAATTTTGCTTATAAATGGTATGAATTCTTCCATCTTCGTGAATAAATGGTACTAATCCTTCTAAATAAGTAGAATTTAGTTTACTTAAGTTTCGATATTCCAGAATTTTTTCAATGATGGGATGAATTCCTACTAATTTATGAAGAACTTTCACATCGGTTTTATATCCCGTTTGATTCTTTTTTCCACCTGGTAAGCCCAATTTTTCAAATAAAATTTCTCCGAGTTGTTTTGGACTGGCAATATTAAATTTTTCCCCTGCCATATTATAAATATCATTTTCTAATAGTTCGATTTTGGCTTTGGTGTCAATTTTCATTTCTTCTAAAATGTCTTTATCTACTTTGACTCCTGTCATTTCCATATCTGCTAAAACTGAAATGAGTGGCATTTCAATATTTTTGTATAATTCATACATGTTTTCTCTTTTAATTTCTAGGATGTAAGTATCTCGCGTGTCATAAATAAATTTACTTTTTAAAGCAATGTCTGCAATGCGTAAGTTTTCTTCAAAATCAGCGGGTTTTAATTCTTCATATAAACTTACGGGATAGCCTTTTGGTATCATTAAATAAGCAAGATCATCTTTAATTGTATAGTTTAATAGGTATGCAAGAATCATTAAATCATCATTCGCTGCTTCAATGGTAATGTTTTGTTTGGCAAGCGATACAATGTTCTTTTTTAAATCAAAGGTATAAAGAACCGTATTCATGATTTTTGGAAAAATGGTTTTGATCATTTCTTTTGGTACATAAAATGTTCCGTTTTCATTTGTGATGGCTAAGCCGATGATTCTCGCGGTATGGTAGTTTGCTTGATCTAATTCTAGATAAAACGCATTGGTATCACTTTCTTTAAAATCTTTTTCCTCATTTACAATTTTATATTCAACTTGCTTCGGTGGTTCTGGTTTATCAAAGTTTTTTAATAATGAATAGAATTCTAATTCTTCATAGATTTGGTGTAGTTTGGTATCCTCTTGTTTTTGATAGCGAATACTTTCTAAATCTTTTACATCTAAAGGAACTTCTTTATAAATGGTGGCAATTTCTTTACTAGTAAATGCCATTTCTTTATCTTGCAATAATAATTCTTTTTTTCTTCCGGTTATTTTATCAATGTTTTCATAGATGTTTTCAATACTTCCATATTCTTGTAAGAGTGAAAGCGCTGTTTTTTCACCAATGCCTTTCACTCCGGGAATGTTATCGGAACTATCACCAGCAAGGGCTTTTATATCAATAATTTTAATGGGATCTAGTTTGTATTCTTCGTAAAAGGTCTGCGGATTATATTTGATAAAACCTTTTTGTTTTAATAATTTCATGTCTAATTGATTTGATACCAGTTGTAATAAGTCACGATCGCTTGAAATAATGGTTCCATTAAATTCTGGATCTTCTTCTACCATTCTTGCGAGGGTTCCGATAATGTCGTCTGCTTCATAAGGTGCTAGTTCAAAGTAAGGAATTCCCATTCCCTCTAATATTTTTCGCGCTACTGGCATCTGCTTAATTAAATCCTCTGGGGTTTCTTTTCTTCCTTCTTTGTAAAAATCATACTTTTCTCTTCGGAAATTTTTGCCAATGTCAAAAGCAACCGCCATGTATTCTGGTTGTTCTTCTTCCACAATTTTATTAATCATATTTGTAAATCCATAAAGGGCATTGGTTGGAAAGCCTTTCGAGTTTTTCATTAAACTGCCTGAATAAGCAGTTGCATAGTAACTACGAAATAATAAATTATTTCCATCCACCAAAATTATTTTTTTCATTGTTTCACCTAACTTTATTATATCACGGTATGAGATCTTTTTACTTCAAAAAAAAAGAACACCTTATTGGTTTCTTTTCTCATATAAGTAAACTTCATCAAAGAAGTAGGTTGGTTCACTTCGATCGGGAATTCGTATTCTTTTCATACCCATCTCTGCTGCATGAATATTCACCCAGCCTTGAAAGTCTTCGATTTGGGCATCATAGAGCAAAGCCCCTTGCATGACGCCATTTTTCTTTAGCATTTTAAGGTATTCTTCTAGTATTTTGAAATATTCTTTTTCTTTAGAACCTTGATAGTAATTATTTAGACATGATAAGTAAATTTTATCAAATTGTTCTTTGGGAAATAAAATCGGAATATCTGCAAACTCTTCGTTTAAAAAGGTGATTTTCGCTTTTTTTAATCTTTCTTTTAAAATGTGATAGGTTTTGGGAGTTAAGAACAAATTGATTTCTTGCAAACGCGGAGCGATATATTTCTCTATATTTTTATGATAAATATCTCGTTCAAAGAGCATATGACAAAAGCCTTCTCCATCATGATATTTATGATAAATTGTATCCCAGTAAGCCTTTACATTTCCAGTTAAGTTTTTACGAATTTGTTGATAGTAAAATAAACTATAGAAACTTTCTTCTTTACTATAATAAGTAAATTTTAAAAAATCTGGATATTCGAGGGTTTCGATGGCTGCTATAAATAGATAACAAAAAGGAATGCATAGTTCATTTTTATCAAATAAGGTCAAGTTTTTTGCTCCCATCATCATGGCATTTAATGCTGGATAAAAGGAACCGATGACACCCAAATAATTCGTCCAGTTTCCTTTCATAAAAGCGTATAAAGCTTTATGATTAATGGTGGGAATATTTAAAACGCGACTATGGTTTTCATCTACACAATCACAATTTTTTTCAATAATTTCAAAAGAAGCATCCAGGCAATGTTCTAAATTTATTTCTTCCATATACTTCCCCGGTTTCTGATATGTTATCCTATCACAATTTTTAATTTCTGTCTATTTTATCTTTTCTTCGTTCTTAAAATAGACTTAACTGACTGGTTTCTGGCATTCCTTCAAATAAGCCTAGGCTTCTTAGTTTTTCAACGGTAGTTGCATTTACTTTGCCACGATTTTGGAAATCTTCCACACTATAGAATGGTTTTTGGTTACGTTCTTCAATAATTTTTTTGGCAACCGCATCCCCTAGTCCATCTAAGGTACGGAATGGCGGAATTAATACATGGTCGTCTTCTTCATCAATTAAAAAGTTGATGGCATCACTTTTATTAATATCTAGTGCTCCAAATTTAAAGCCTCTTGCTGTAGCTTCTAAGCTTAGTTTTAAAGTTTCTAATACAGACTGGTCTTTATTGGTAGCATCGTATCCTTTGCTTTGAATTTCTGTAATTTTGGCACGAATGGCGTCATATCCTTTCATCATGACTTCCAGGTCAAAATCTTCGAATCGAGTTGAAAAATAGGTTGCATAGTAAATTGCAGGTTTATGGACTTTAAACCAAGCAATTCGAAAAGCACTCATGACATAAGCTGCTGCATGCGCTTTTGGGAACATGTATTTGATTTTGAAGCATGATTTGATAAACCAATCGGGAATTTTGGCTTTTTCCATGATTTCTACATACCCCGCCCATGTTTCAGGATCTTTGCTAGCTTTTCCTTTTCGAACAAACTCCATAATTTTAAAGGCTTTAAATGGTTCTAGGCCTCCATACATGAGTTCTACCATAATATCGTCACGACAACCGATTACTTTACTAAATGGCACAATATTTTTTTGAATGAGTTCTTGTGCGTTTCCAAGCCATACGTCGGTTCCATGAGAAAGGCCAGAAATTTTAATTAGTTCGGCGAATGTTTTTGGTTTGGTATCTTTTACCAGTTGAATGGTAAATGGGGTTCCAAATTCTGGTACTCCTAGAGTTCCAGTTTCACACATAATTTGTTCTGGTGTTACTCCTAGGGCTTTTGTACTTGTAAAAATAGACATGGTTTCTTTGTCATCTAGAGGAACGTTTCGGACGTCTTCTTTGGTAATATCTTGAATCATTCGAAGTTGAGTTGGATCGGTATGTCCTAAAATATCTAGTTTTAATACACATTCATCAATGGCATGGTAATCAAAATGGGTGGTTCGCCATGCACTGGTTGGATCTTCGGCTGGATATTGGAAAGGCGTAAAATCATATACTTCCATGTAACCAGGAATAACAACAATTCCTCCTGGATGTTGTCCTGTGGTTCTTTTTACACCAGTACATCCTTTGGCAAGACGTTCAATTTCCGGACTTCTCATAATGATATTTTTATCTTCACAATATCCTTTTACATATCCATAAGCAGTTTTTTCTGCTACGGTTCCAATGGTTCCTGCTCGATATACATTATCTACACCAAAGAGAACTTTGGTATATTCGTGAGCCGAAGCTTGGTTTAAATCTGAAAAGTTTAAGTCAATATCCGGTACTTTGTCCGCATTAAATCCAAGGAAGGTTTGAAATGGAATATCTTGCCCTTCTTTAACCATCTTTATTTTACAGGTTGGACATTTTTTATCTGGTAAATCATATCCACATTTGTATTCATTTCCTAGTGGTTCATTTTTTTCGTTATTAAATTCACTATGTTGACATTTTGGACACCGATAGTGCGGAGCTAAGGCATTTACTTCGGTAATTCCCATTAAGTTTGCAACAAAGGAAGAACCAACTGAACCACGACTTCCTACTAAAAATCCTTCATCATTCGAGTGTTTTACTAATTTTTGAGCGATTAAGTAAATTACGTCAAAGTTGGCACCAATGATGGCGGTCATTTTTTTCTTGGCCTCTTTTTGGAGATCTTCATCTAACGCATCTGGAGACTGTTTTTTCAAACTCAAATAAATCTCATTTTGAACGCTTTCTGGACCTTTTATAACGACTTCATGCATTCGTTTATAAATTTCTTTTTCATCCTCACCAGCATTGTTTTTGACTGCTTCAATAAAGGATGCTCCATACAATTCTAGGGCGATTCTTTCTTCAATATGATAAGGAAGTGGATCGCCATACCATTCTTTGGCTTTGTTATATACCATTTCGGTAACAGTCATTTGTGAATTTTCAATAATTGGTGCAAATGGAATTCCCCCAGTTTCAATAATCACTTCAATTTCTTCAATGGAATCAGCAATTTTATTTGGATTCGTGATAACGATTTCTTTTCTTGTTTTTTCATCTAGGAAAGAAAATTCGTTTAACATTTCTTCTGTTGTTAATAGATGCATATCGGGCACGACTAATCCTTTTCGATTTAAAGGATGCAAGCGACCATTGAATTTTTGATTAATAATGATTTCACGATAAATTTTATCTTCTTTGGTTAAGTGATGCGCATCACTGGTAGCTACAACGGGTTTTCCAGCGGATGATGCAACACGAATAATTTTTTCAATATGTTTTTCTAATTCTTGGGTTGTTTTAAAGGTTCGGTTTTCTCCTACTAAATGAAGACAAGCACTGATTGGTTGCACTTCTATGTAATCATAAAAACTCATCATATTTACTAATTCTTCATCATCTTTTGTAAGAGCTGATTCAAAGATTTCTCCATTAATACAGCCACTGCCAATAAGCAAGCCTTTTCGAAGATTTTGAATTTCTTTTCTTGGAATTTTTGGCTGTTCATTTTTATATAAATATTTGGTATTGGCTGTAGAAATAATTTTAAATAAATTTTTTAACCCTTCCCGATTTTTGGCTAAAATGGTTGCATGGAATGGATAAGAAAAACGAATCAAGCTATCGACATCAATTGAGTTATATAAATCGAGTGTCGTTTCAATGTTTCGATTATATAGGACTTTACACATTTGGTAAAAAGCAAGTGCGGTTCCTTCAGCATCGTAGTCTGCACGGTGATGCTTTTCTTCGTCCCATTCAATATTATATTTTCTTGTTAAGGTTTGTAATTTATGGTTCGCCCAATCTGGATTTAAAATTCTAGCTAAACTCATCGTATCGACAACTGTATTTTGAAAGGTACCTAAATTGTATTTATTCATTGCTGATGTCATAAAAGAAATATCAAATTTCGCATTATGAGCAACCATCGGTGCATCTTTCGCCCATTCTAGGAATTTTTTGGTAACGGTTTCTTCGTCGTCTTTTCCTTTTACCATTTCATCGGTGATAAAGGTAAGGTCAGTGATTTTCTTTGGAATTGGACGATGGGGATCAATGAGTTCATCAAAACGATCCGTGATTTCCCCATTTTTAATTTTGACTGCTCCAATTTCAATCATTTGATCATGTCCTGCATAAAAACCAGTTGTTTCTGTATCAAAAACAACAAATTCATCTGTTAAGAAGTTGTATTTCGCTGGATTATATACCACATCGACATCGTCATTTACAACATTCATTTCTGCACCATAAAGTACTTTAAAATGATCAGCTGGGTCTTTTCCTTTATTGTAATCTCTTACGGTATGATACATTTCAGGAAATGATTGTACGCAGTTATGATCGGTCACTGCTACTGCTTTATGGCCCAATTTTATTGCATAATTTACCAAATCTTTTCCTTCAATTACTCCATCCATCGCACTCATCATTGTATGGGCGTGAAGTTCTACTCTTTTTTCTTCGGCTTCATCTTTGACAATTGCGTCTTTGGAAGGAATTTCTTCCATGTTACGAATGGCTAAGACAAAGTCTTTCGCAAAGTTATCAAATTCTACATTTCCTTGCATACGATACCAAGAGCCATTTTTAATGCTTTTATCAACGGCTTTGAATTCATCTTTTTTCTTTTTAAAAATTTTGGCAAGAATGCTATTGGTTTTATCGCTAATTTTGATGGTTAAAATATTGATGGTTTCTCGTTCCATAGCTTCTTTATCAAAAACGTATGCTTCGACGATGACATTTTTGCTTTCTCCCATAATGTTCGTAATGGAAGTAACTTCTCCTTCAATATGTTTCCCAACAATGGGTTCTCCTTCTTTTTTCTTCACAGGTTCTTCTTTTTCTTGTTCATTGATTTTGCTATTTTCAATTTCTTTTTTAATTTCTTCTTTGCGCTCTTCATTTAAGAAAGTAGCAATTTCAAATTCACCGAGGCCTTGATGATAAAGAAAATCTCTAATTTTTTTGGCATATTTTTTGATTTCATTTTCTTCATTGGTACTGGTTACTTCAAAAGTAATTACATCTTCATCAAATAAGAGATTGGTATCTTTTAGGCCTGTTAAAGATGGATGTTCAACAATTAATTCTTGTTTCATCTGTTCGACAATTTCTAGGATATTTTCTTTGGGTATTTCGTCATATTGAATTTTTAATTCTACTTTATTTTTGCCATATATTCCTTTTTCAGTGCATTCTGTTAGTTTTTTTAAGGTTTCATAAGAATATGGTTTTGAAGCGTGCATGTGGACTTCTAATTCTTTTTTTTCTTTTAATAAACGGACTTTTTCAATGGTTGGAGTTGGATTTAGGTCTTCTTGAAAGCCGATACTATTTAAAAATTTTTTTACTTCGTTCATCATTCTACTTCCTTACTGTTTTATTATATTTGTGACATTAACTTGATATTTATCAAAGCGTTTGGTGACTTTTCCTTCGATTAATACTAAGTCGTTTTTTTTCAGATCATTTAATAATGGATAGACTTGTTTAAAAGCTACAAAGTCGCAGGTTTTTGTTTCATCACTTGCTAGAAGAAACGCCATAGGTTCTTTTTGTTTGGTTTCAATTCGGCGAATATTTTCAATAATAACAATACACTTTACATATTTATCAAACATTTTTGGTAAATTTTCACATTTGGTTATTTCTGCACTTTGAAATTTACTAGCTGGATGGTTGCTTAGGTAAAAACCAAAGATTTCTAATTCTTTTCCCCGTGTATCGATTTCCTCTTCTTCTACCCGTTTTAGTTTGGGTTTCATTACACCATATTCATCCATATTTTCCATACGAGTTTGATCGCTATCGCCGACTAAAAGCGCATAGTTAATGGCTGCATCGATGTTTTCTTTGAGCGTTTGATGACTTTTTTCCATCTCGTCAAAGGCACTTGCATCAATTAAACATTCAATTGTTTTCTTATTGATGCTTTTTTTATAAGTTCTCGCGACAAAGTCAAAGAAGTCTTTATATTTGCCATTTTTTTCTCGTTCTTTGATAATGGCTTCTGACGATTCTGTTCCTAGATTTTTAATGATTGTAAATGGCAAAATTAGGGTGTTTTTGACAATTTGATATGTACTTGCACTGGCATTGATATCTGGATGAATAATTTGATAATTTCTCTTTTTGGCTTCTTTGATGTATTCTTTAGTTTTTTCAATACTATCAATACTCATATTGAGTAAATTGGCAATGTAATAAATAGGATAATTTACTTTTAAATAAGCCATTCGATAACCAATTAGGGCATACGAAACGGAATGGGCTTTATTAAAGCCATAATTTGAAAATTTTAAAATGAGTTCATAAATTTTTTCTGCTAAATTTTGTTCATATCCTTTGGCAATGGCACCTTTAATAAATTTTTCATGTGATTGTTCGATGACTTCTTTTTTCTTTTTGCTCATGGCTCTTCGGATGTTATCACTTTCTTGGAAAGTAAATCCCCCAATTTTGGATAGTATCTGCATAATTTGCTCTTGATAAACGATAATTCCATAAGTTTCTTTTAGAATTTCTTCTAAGTCTTTATGCAGATAATCAATTTTTTCTTTTCCTTCTTTTCTTCTTATAAAGGAATCAATATTTTCCATGGGTCCAGGGCGGAATAAAGCTAGTGCTGCCACTAAGTCTTCAAACGTAGTTGGACGAAGTTTCTCCATAAAATGAGTCATCCCACTACTTTCAAATTGAAAGATTCCCAATGTATCGGCATTATAAAATAAATTCAGTACTTTCTTATCTTCTAAGCTAATTTTATTTAAGTCAATTTCTTCTTGTGTTCCCATACGAATTAAATCTAGAATATTTTGAATAATGGTTAGGTTTCTAAGGGCTAGAAAATCCATTTTTAAAAGACCTAATTCTTCTAGATAGTTCATGGTTACTCCAGTAAGCATTTCTCCTCCACTATAACAAATTGGAATTACGCTATCAAGGGGATGGGAAGAAATTACCACTCCTGCTGCATGCGTGGAAATATGACGTTTTAAACCTTCTACTTTCATGGAAAGTTGATACCAATTTTGAATGGTTTGGTTATTTTCTAAATAGAAAGCCACCCGTGAGTTCGTTTTATTTTCTTCGAGTGTTTTTTTAGGATCAATGTAAGCAACAAATTTATTTACCAGTTCTTGATCTAATTCTAGACATTTGCCAATATCTCGCAAGACTAGTTTACTACCGAGCGTTCCAAATGTCATAATTCCTGCCACACAATCTTCATGATATTTTTGTTTGACATATTCAATGACTTTTCCACGTTTTGTATATTCAAAGTCAATATCAATATCTGGCATGGTGATTCGGTCGGGATTTAAGAAACGTTCAAATAGTAAGTGATATTTGATTGGATCGACATCTGTAATTCCCAAAGAATAAGAAACTAATGAACCGGCGGCACTTCCTCTACCTGGTCCTACTAATATGTTATTTTTTTTGGCAAATCGCACATAATCATAAACAATGAGAAAGTAATCAACAAAACCCATTTTTTCAATGACTGCTAATTCATATTTTAATCGTTCAATATATTCTTTTGGTACATTATTTTGACAGCGTTTTTGTAATCCCTTTTTCGTCAAGGCTTTTAAATAATCCAATGAGTTTTCAATCGTATCATCAAAATGGGGAATGTAGCGATTATTTTTGGGAATTTCGACATTTAAGTCTTTACTAAATAAGAAGGTTGTTTTGGCATCCTCTTCTTCGATTTTTTCAATAAAATAGTTTTTTTCATAATTTCGAGGAGTAAAATTGCTCTTGGTTTCGCCATTTTGAATCATGGTTAAGTAGTCTAGACTTTGGGTATCTTCTCTTTTTAAGGCTCGTATATCATTTACGTATACAATTTTATCTGTATAAATGAGGGCGCTATTTCTTTCATAGTAAGATTGATAACCAATCCAAAGATCTTCAAAAACATTTGCCATTTCATGATACAAATGACTATTTTCAAAAGGAAGAATAATCCTTAAATGGTGATGATATAGTTCGTAATCTGAAACTTCTACTGAACGGGTTTCTTTTATTGTATGAATTTTTAGTAAATTTTGGTATCCGTCGTAGTTTTTGGCATAAGCATAAAATGTTTTTCCATTAAATTGTAGTTCTAGACCGATGATGGGTGTAATTTCGTTTTGTTTACAATGATCATAAAAATCCATGACGCCATATAAATTTTCATCTACTAAAGCACCGGCGGTAAGATGATGACTTTTTAAAAAAGAAATTAACTCTTCTATTTTAATTGTACTTTTTAATAAGGAATAATCTGACGTTATTTTTAAAGGTACATACATTCTACCACCCCACATTCTTTTTTATTATATCATTTTCTTTTTCTGAAAGGAATGAATTCTTTCCTCTACTATTATTATTAATGGTCTGCGTCCTATTTCCTTTTTTTCTTGGCATTTTTTAATTTGACTTGGTCTTATAATCATGTTAAAATCGTTAATGAAAGAAATTGTGAGGTGAAGATTATGGCGAAGAATGTATCAAAGAAAAAACCTTTATCTGTAAATTTACGTAGTAAAGCTTGCAATGCAACCAAGAGTCGTCAAAAACCTAATTTACAAAAGAAAACGATTCATGGCGAAAAAGTCATTATTAGTGCTAGAGAAGCAAAGAAAGCAAATTAAAACTCCTTGTTCGGAGTTTTTTTATGCCTTTAATTTTTGAATATTTTTTTCATAATTTTCATTCATACATATATAAGAACCACTTACAATGATGTCCGTATAAGGTGCTACTAATTTTTTAATCGTGTTATCAATTCCTCCATCGACACTAATTAAAAATTTTTTTCCTTTTTGCAATTTTTTTAATTCTTGTAATTTCAATGTTACATTTAAGATAAATTCTTGTCCGCCATAACCCGGATTTACTCCCATCATTAAGACCAAATCTAGTTGTTCTAAAAAAGGAGTAAGCACTTTTACTGGCGTTTCTGGGTTAATACTCATCCCCACTTTTATTCCTGATTTTTTTATTTCTTCGATAATTTTTTCTGGGTGTTCACACGCTTCATAATGAAAGGTTATGAATTCTGGATTTAATTTCATGGCTTCTTTAATTTGTCTTTCTAAATCAATCGTCATTAAGTGAATATCAAGCGGTTTTTGATGATTTTCTAATAACGCTTGCATTTCTTCCCATGTATAGTTTAATTCTCCAGCAAACCATCCATCCATGATATCTACATGAATGTAATCTGCCGAAGATGCTTCAATTTCTTTAATGGTATCTTCTTTACTTTTCATTGATTTTAAAAATGAAACAGAAACCAGCATTTTATCCCTCCTTTAGCATTTTTAGATAAGAGTCATATCTACTTTTAGAAATGAGCCCTTGTTCTACTGCTTTTTTGATTTCACAATCTTTTTCTTTATCATGCCAGCAGTCTTTAAAACGACAAGAATAATTTTGAAATTCGATGAATGCTTCTTTGATTTCTTCTTTCAAGTATCCTTTTATATCTAATGATGAAAATCCTGGGGTATCTGCAATATATCCTTCTTTTATTTCATAGATTTCGGTATGTCTGGTTGTATGAACCCCTCGATTTAATGCGTTACTAATGGGTGAAGTTTTTAGGGAAAGCGCAGGATTTAATTCGTTTAGTAAGGTTGATTTTCCTGCTCCGGTTTGTCCTGTTACCACAGCGATTTTGCCTTTTAAGATTTCTTCTAGTTTTTGATAATTTCCTTTTTCAATCACTTGATATCCAATTTTTTGATAGATGGTTTTGATGTTTTGATACGCTATCATTTCTTCTTTGTCTAACAAATCTAGTTTGGTGAAGTAAATGATTGGGGTGATATGATTTAAGGTTACTAGGGTAATTTGTTTATCTAATAGAAAACTTCCAAAATCTGGTTTTTTCATCGAAGTTACGATGATGGCAAAATCAACATTGGCAATACTTGGACGAGAAAGTTCATTTTTTCTTGGTAAAATCTCCATAATCCATTTTTTTTCTGGATCAATTTTACAATGATCTCCCACAAGAGGAATTTGTTTTTCTTTTCGAAATTTTCCTCTTGCTTCGCAGACAATTTTTTCTTTCCCCGTATCTACCGTATAGAAGTTGCTGATATTTTTGATGATTCTTCCTTCGATCATTAGCATAGTCCTGTATCACAAATTGGTTCTTCCACTGGCGGTTTTTCATCTCCGGTCGATGGTTTTGGTGCGGTTGCTACAGTTATGGTAAGAGTTGCTCCACGAATGATTGGATCTCCTTCTTTTCTTGATTGTTTAATAACGGTTCCTGCGGTATGAGTTGTATCTTCTTGTTCGATGACATTTACAGAAACACCATAATCGGATAAATAGCTTTTTACATCATCGGCGGTATATTCTCCGGTTGTAAAATCTGGGTAAATTTCAACATTCGGAATATATAGCGTGATAATGTCTCCTTTGGATAATTTGGTTCCTTCTGGTACGGATTGTTCAATGACTTTGTTTTGTTCGATGTTGTCATCTTGAACGTCTTTCTTTTCGATAAATACCTGGAGTTTTCCTTCTAGTAATCCTTCTACATAGGTATAATCTTGACCTACATAATTTTCGACTGTAATTTTGGCATCACCTTCACTCAAATATAGGGTTACGGTTGTCCCAGTAGTTCGTTTACTGCCAATGCTTGGATTGGTTTTCACGACTTTTCCTTCTTCGATTTCAGAAGAGGAAATCGTTTCTACGTCATCTGAAACATTAAAGCCTTCTTCTTGCAATTTTTGAATGGCTTCTCTTTCGGTAAGTCCTACAATATTTGGAACGGTAATTTCTTTTTGATTGGTGATGGCTGGAATTAAAACCACTACGGAAGTTACGATAACCACAAGTCCTGTAAAGATAGATGCTAGCACAATTAGAATCCGATTTTGTTTCTTTAAATCATTTTTCGTAATTTGTTTGGCCAAGGGTTCTTCGTCACTTTCTTTCTTTTTTTCTTTTAGGTCTTTTTTCTCTTCTTTTTGAGCGTCGGTTAGTTTTTTGGATACTTTGGTACTATCCAAATCTTCTGGATATTCTAATTTGATTTTTGGTTCATGAATTCTTGCTTCTTCCATACAAGTCATTAAATCTTCATGCATTTCTCTAGCATCGGCATAGCGATTTTTCGGGTTTTTCGCGGTGGCACGAATGATTATGTTTTCGATACTTTGTGGAAGTTCCGGGAGTTCTTCTTTAATACTTGGCAAAGGTTCTTTCAAATGTTTTAGCGCAATTTCAACGGCGTTATCACCTTTATATGGAAGTTTTCCTGTTAATAGTTCGTACATCAAAATTCCCATGGAATAGATGTCACTTTGAAGGGTAGATCCTTTTCCATTTGCTTGTTCTGGTGGAAGGTAGTGAACACTTCCCATCACGGAATTGGTTTGGGTTAATTGGGTTGCATTCATAGCCATGGCAATACCAAAATCGGTTATTTTTACAACGCCATTTTCTT
The DNA here is from genome assembly GCA_947627835.1 of uncultured Bacilli bacterium. Classification (GTDB taxonomy): domain Bacteria; phylum Bacillota_I; class Bacilli_A; order RF39; family UBA660; genus MGBC162267. The sequence goes on from CANQXM010000011.1 coordinate 19,615, forward strand.
GAATCATAATATTTTGGGGTTTAATATCTCGATGAATAATATAGGAATCGTGGGCCATTGTCATTCCATCTGTAATTTGTAGCATAATATCAATCACTTCGGGAATGGTTAATTTGCCACGTTTTTTTAATAATTCTTTGAGGTGTTTTCCTTCGATGTATTCCATTACAATGTAGTACTGACCATTATCTTCTCCGACATCGTATACCTCTACAATATTTGGATGGCTTAAGCTACTTGCCGAAAGTGCTTCTCTTTGAAATCTTCTTACAAATTTCTCATCAGTAGATAAGTCTCCCCGCAATACTTTTACTGCTACGTTACGATCTAGGATGGTATCATAAGCTAGGTATACATTAGCCATTCCTCCCTCACCAA